>NZ_BMCS01000003.1:600000-822799 GCF_014635305.1 Williamsia phyllosphaerae
CCCCCGACGGCTCCCTGGTGTCGCAGACCGGGTTCTTCGAACCGGGGATGCTGGTCGAGCGCATCCCTCTGCACACCACGCAGACGCTCGCCACCCGGGTCGGTGCGATCCCTCAGGTCATCGCGATCATCGTCACGCTGATCGGATTTTTGGTCGCACTCGCCCTACGTATTAGGTTTGATCGACGTTTGCGTGACTCGCCGACGACATCCGAGAACGCAGCAGCCCAGCCCACCCAGTCGAAGGAGACCGATGGCACCGCGGAGACCTGAGGCCTTCGGCAGGTCCGACGGCGATCCGTCGCAGCCGGTGGGACCCGCCGGCGAGGGCACCCTCGTCATCATCCCCACCTACGACGAGCGCGAGAACCTGCCGCTCATCATCGGTCGCCTCCACGCCGCGCTGGGATCGGCGCACGTCCTCGTCGTCGACGACGGCAGCCCCGACGGCACCGGTGAACTCGCCGACGAATTGGCAGCCGCCGACGACCGCATCCACGTCATGCACCGGGCCGAGAAGAGCGGCCTGGGTGGTGCCTACATCGCCGGTTTCGGGTGGGGTCTGGAGCGCGACTACGCCGTCCTGGTCGAGATGGACGCCGACGGATCACACGCCCCCGAGCAGCTCCACCGACTCCTCGACGGGATCAACGCCGGATCCGACCTGGTGATCGGGTCGCGGTACGTGGCAGGCGGATCCCTGGTGAACTGGCCCAAGCGGCGCAAATACCTGTCCCAGGGGGCCAACACCTACTCACGGTTGGCGCTCGGGGTGAAGATCCGCGACATCACCGCCGGCTACCGGGCCTACCGCCGCGCTATCCTCGAGAAGATCGACCTCGGATCGATCGACTCGCACGGTTACTGCTTCCAGATCGATCTCGCCTGGCGGTCGATCCAGGCCGGGTTCATCGTCTCCGAGGTCCCGATCACGTTCACCGAACGCCAGATCGGTGAGTCCAAGATGAGCGGCGACGTGATCGGTGAGGCGTTCTTCAAGGTCGCCGAATGGGGCATGCGCCACCGACTCGACCGGCTCGGGCTCCGCACGCGCTGAGGGTACGAAAAAGGCACCGCGTGCATCGATGATCCGATGCACGCGGTGCCGACCCCTCGGGGTTGTGACCAGTTCTAGGTGCTGACGCCGCGACGCTTCTGCTTGAGCAGGTCGAGCCGCTCGGTCAGCAGGTCCTCCAGCTCGGACTCGCTGCGACGCTCCAGCAGCATGTCCCAGTGGGTGCGCGGGGGCTTGACCTTCTTCTCGTCGGGCTCGGCGCCCTCGAGGATGGTGCCCTCCATGCCGTTCTTGCACGGCCACTTCGACGGGATCTCCGCGTCGTCGGCGAAGGGGACGTCGAAGAGCTCGCCGTTGTCGGTCCGGTACTGCACGATCCGCCGCGGGGCGAGGTCGTGGTCACGATCGGTCTCGTAGCTGACGGCGCCGAGACGGCTTCCTCGTAGTACACGATCTGCCATGGTGTGTCCTCTCTGCTGTGTGCTCGTCGTACCCGCCCGCACATCGGAGCGTCCGGGGTGGGGACCGGCGGATTCCCTGTTCAGGGCATGCGCTGCCGATCGTTGTCGAGCCAGAACGTGTCCATGCTACTCGTGTCGGGCGATGTGGTCATCCCACGTTCGCGGCCCGGTCATGTCGAGCCTCGCGGCGACGGCGGTAACCTGCGTCGATGGAGTCCGCACGCCGACGACGGCCGTATGCGTGCGCGTGGTGCGGCAGGTCGATCGTCGATTCCGAGACCGGTCGACGTCGCAAGTACTGCAAACAGGCCTGCCGACAGCGCGCATACGAGCAACGATCACAGGTCAGCGGGACCTCGGTCCCCGCCGACGCGGTCATCCTGAGCACCGCAGAGGCGGAGCAGCTCGTGGACCGGCTGTTCGAACTGCGGTGCGCGGCCGAGGACGTCGCCACCGCCGTGGCGGAGAAGGCATCGCACGACGAACTGACCGGACTGTGTCGGCGACTCCTCGAGCAGGCCGCCGACGCCGACCGACTGCGCTGATCGGCGTCAGAGCGGTTACAGGAAGCGGTCGACCTGCTTGGCGGCCTCGCCGGGATGGCGGGCGTTCATGCCCTCGCCCATCGCCTGCAGCTTCCAGCCGGACCCTTCGCGGAACACCTTGGCCATCACGATCCCGGTGAACGGCATGCCGCCCGCGAGTGTGTAGCGCGCGAGCTCGGCGCGGTTGGTCTGGTCGATGAGCCGACAGAAGGCGTTGTCCACCTGCTCGAACGTCTGACCCTGATACGAGGTGACGATGAACAGCACCTGGGTGATGTTCGGCGGGATGCGGGTCAGGTCGACGTTGATGACCTCGTCGTCGCCGTCGCCCTCACCGGTCAGGTTGTCGCCCTCGTGGTGGATGGAGCCGTCTTTGCTCTTGAGCTGACCGTAGTAGGCGAGGTCGGCGAGCTGCTTGCCTGCGAACATCATGGCCGAGGCGTCGAGGTCGATGTTCGATCCACCGCCGCCGCCGAACAGTCCGCGCTTCTTGGTCACGACCGGGTCCCAGCCCAGCCCCATGGTGATGCGGGTCAGAGCGACACCACCGTCCTTCTTCAACGACACCTGCTGACCCTTGGTGAGGCTGACCGGGCGGTCCTTGCTCAGGCTGACCTCGCCGGTCGAGGCCGTCGGCCACGACGATGCGCTCGGTGCCGGGGTGGGTGCGGGCGGCGCCTGCGGTGCGGGCCGTTGGTACGACGGAGCCGCGGCCGGGGGAGTCTGCGGGGGTGTGGGAGTCGCGGCAGGCGTGGGAGTCGGGGCAGGCGCGTCGTCGACCGACACACCGTGATCGGTGACCAGGGCGGCGAAACCACCGGCGTAGCCCTGCCCGACCGCGCGGACCTTCCAGTCGGTCCCGCGCCGGTAGACCTCGATCGCGATCACGATGGACTCCGAGGACAGCCCGTCGATCGGGTAGTCGTAGGCGTTCTGTCCACCCACGCGCACGTGGGCCACGGGTGCGGCGATCGGACCGAATGTGCCGTTCTCCAGGGTGATGATCGCGCGGATCTGGGCGATGTCGGCCGGGACCGCTCCCAGGCTCAGCGCCAGGGTGCCGATGCCGGCACCGGTCGTCAGAGTGACGCCGGGACCGGACGGCTGGTTGAAGAAGACGAAATCGGCGTCGGTGCGGACCTTCCCGGAATCGGTGACGAGGAGTGCGGACAGATCACCCGCCGCAGCCAGGTCCACCGAGATCTCCACGTCGGTTCCTGCGAGGGGGCCGTTCTGTCCCTTGGTCAGCGTCGTCGCCATCAGTCACGTTCCTCAGTCGGTCGTTGTGTTCGTATTCAGGTCGGTCGTGCTCACGGTCGTGGGACCACCGCGGTCTCGCGAGACCAGATCAGCAGACAATCCAGGATCTCCTCGGCTGCGGCGATGCCCGAAGCGCTCGTAACGGACAACGTCGGATGGTGCCACGAGAGTTCCTGCAATTCGCCGTGTCGGGGTCGGATCGCCCGGTCGGCCGACATCAGCAGCGGTCGGTCCAGTACGCCGTCACCCGCGGCGAACAGACGGTCGGTGGGGTGCGGGACGTAGTGCTCCCGGACCGCGGCGACGGCCGCTGACTTGGTCACCGGGTCGGGCATCACGTAGATCTTGCGGCCCTGACGGGACACGTTCCATCCGCGCGGTCGGGCCCATTCCCGCCATCGGTCGACCAGATCGGGCGGCAGCGTGTCCAGTTCGACGACGGCGTAGCAGAACAGACCGTCGGCGATGCGTAGCGACCGCAGCCAGGCGGGGTCGGCGTCGGCGGCGAGGTGGTCGTGCACGTCCGACACGGAGGCACACGCCGCGGCCAGCCGCCGCTCGACCTCGGCTCGCCACGCGGGGTCGGGCACCCCGTCGACGAGGATCTCGCCGCCGTTCGCGGCCACGGCGAATCGGGGACGCGACGGATCCGGGGTGAACGGCAGCTCGACGCGCCGGAACTGTTCGACGCTGCGGGTGGTCACCGGGACGACGGTCGCGACGTGGTCGAGTTCGTCGAGCAGGTCGACCGCCCGGTGCGACATGAACGACTGTGGTCGGCCCTGGTAGATCTCGACGCACCGCAGGGTGGCCGCGCACGCGTAGTCGTCCGCCTCGACGCCGAGTTCGGCCGCGGCGGTCGAGTAGATGAGGGTCCGATCGAGATCGGTGGCGACGAGCGCGGTCATTGCTGCCTTTCGATCACTCGAGTTCCCTGATGAGCCCCATGCACGAGTACGCCAGATCGTCGACGACCTCCACCGGCACGCCCCGACTCTCGGCGAGGGCGTGGATGTGGTGCAGTTCGGGGGCATCGGGGTCCCGCACCAGGATCCGCCACGGGACCCGGCGCAGCAGCACGCGCGTGGTCTCACCGACGCCGGGCTTGACGAAGTTGGCCGTGGTGATGCCGTACCGAGCGCGGATGTCCTCCACCGATCGCCACCCACTCCAGGTCGGTGTCCGATCGGTGGCGACGAGGTCGGCAACGGTGTCGTCGACACCGCCCGCGACGTCGCCGAAGGCCGCGGACACCGTGTCGAGCAGGCGGTTGGAGACGTCGGCGCCGGACAGTTCGCGGTAGAACTTCGCACCGTGAAAATCGTTCGGGCCGATCAGATCTGCGTTCAGGACCGTCCGTGACACCAGACCCGACACCGTGGAGTTCAGGCAGGCCGAGGCGATGAGGAAATCGTCACGGGTGCCGTAGGTGCGGACGCAGTGCCCGGGATCGGCCAGGACGGCGAGGTCGGGGTTGAATCGTGGTCCCCCGGCGGCCGCGGTCTCGTCCAATGCCGCGGTCAGTTCCCTGGCAATCGCACCCTTGCCGGTCCAGCCGTCGACGAAGACCACCGACGCCGGGTCGTGGTGTGCGGCGAGGTGGTCCATCGCGGTCCGGTCGATGCCGCGATCGCGGACGATCGACACCGCGTAGTGGGGGAGTTCGATTCCGTGCCGGTATCGCGCCCACCGACGCATGAGGATGCCGACCGGGGTGCCCGCCCGTGCCAGTGACGCCAACACCACGTTCTCGCCACGTTCGGCGATCACCAGTTCGGTGACGGCCGCGACGGCTGCGGCCAACGTGCCGGCGGTCTCGGCGAGCACGGTGTCGAACAGCGCCCGGTAGCGCTCGTCGGGCTGGAACTCGATGGGCAGCGACTCGGCGTAGTGCGCCGTACCGGCCTGGATCGCGCGTTCGCGGATCTCGATGTCGGCCTCGAGGTCGACGTCGGACAGGTCGGTGAGCAGCCAGGCGACCTCGTCGGGGGAGTAGCTGCCGAAATCGGGCCCGTAGAGCGGCGTGGGCGCGTTCATTGGCGGACACCCCGGGCGACGGCCAGGGTTCCGAACCGGGTGTCCCCGACGACCAGCAGCACCAGATCGCGCCCGGACCCGGTCAGCGCGGCGACGACCGAGTCGTCGGCGACGAGGGCGTCGGTGTCGGCGGCTGCGTCGACGATGAGCACGCGCTGCGTACGGGGGTCGGCCTCGGCCGCGTTGTAGAGATACCGCAGCGGGGCATCCGGCGACGTGCGCACCTCCGGCGCGGTGAAGACGAATCCGTGCCGGAGCGGATAGCCGTCCTCGTCGCGCACGTGGGCCGGGGAGCGGGTGGTCGTCTGCGACAGCACGACTCGACCGGGGCTCTCCAACGCAGCCGCGATCCGCATCGGCAGGTACATCAGTTCCTCGTGCCCGATCACGACCACCGGGCGTCCCGGGTCGAGGTGGGGCGCGAGCGCGTTCGCCGCGGCGTCGACGAGCGCGGTGAACGCCGGCTCGTCGGTGGAGAGGAATCCGTGTCGGCCGCCGTCGGGGACATGGTGCGGCCACGCGACGTCGATGCGGACGACCTCACCGTCGTCGACGGTGTCGCGCGGATGCGCACCGGAGGGTTGCGGGTCGGGAAGAGCCGCGACGCGGGTGGCGAGGTCGGTGGGCACGGTCGCGACCCCGCGCGCCAGACTGACGAACTCGACGGTGACATCGGCGGCAGCCGCGGCGGCGTCGCAGCCCGCGACGTCGGCGTCGGATCGCATGTCGACGAGGGCCGCCACGACGTAGCGACGCCGGGGTGCGAGCTGGTGCAGCGATCGGATCGCGTCGAGTGCGGTGGCCCCGGTGGAGATCTCGTCGTCGACGAGCACCAGTGTGTCCCCGCTGCTCACCAGTTCCGGTGACGACGGCTGGATGAGATGGTCGGTGGCGTGTGAATGTCCTTCGGAGAACCGCGCCCACGTGGCGCCGGGAGCGCCGGGGCGTCGGGTGGAGTGCAGGTAGACCGCCGCGCCGAGGCGTCGGGCCACGATGTGACCCAGACCCGTTGCTGTCTCGGCGAACCCGAACACGACCACCGATTGCGCGTCGGGCAGTTCCACCAGGTCGGCGAGGTCGGAGCCGGCGCGGATAATGGTCGACGGCGCCACCGGGATGTGTTTGCCGAGCACTCGCGACACCCAGAGGTGTGCGCGCTTGGGGTTGCGTCGCAGACCCGGTTCGATCAGCGCGTCGATCGTCCACCCGGCGACGCCGTCGACATGGGAGGCCGTCAATCCGAGATCCGTTCCGGCCCAGGGTGTCACGGCGGGTGTGGGGTGCGTCGTCACCGATCGACCACCGTGGTCAGCAGTTCGATCACCGCGACGTCGGGACGGGTGACCCCGAACACGGTGGCGCGCGTCAGTGTGCGCTCGGCCCAGGCGCGATGCGGGCGACGCTCGTTCATCTTGTTGCGGTACTCCGACGGGAGCACGCCGCCGACGTCCCCGGTCGCCTCCGGCCCGGTGTGTTCGTCGTCGACCCCGAGTACCGCGAGCGCGTCGACGTACTCCTCGTGCGAGACCGTGCACATCGAGTGGACCACGTTGACGTGCGTCGGGTGGATGACGGTCTTGCCCTGCAATCCGTTCGCGCGGTCGAGCACCAACTCTCGCAGCAGACCGTCGAGGTCACGGCTGACGAGGTGCGTGCGGAACCGGACGGCGTCGATCTCCTTGAACGGCGTGTTGCGCAACAGCGGTCGGAACATCCGCTCGTGCGCGTTGTAGTACTCCCACACCGGCCCGGTGATCACGAAACCGGTTCCGTCGCGACGCCCCAGGATGTTCACCACCGCCGCGATCACCGAGGCGACCGGGTGGACGTCGTAGATCGTCAGGTCGGGATCACGTCGGATACCGAACGCGCCGCACAGGTCGGTCGCACCGATACGCACGGCCAGGACGGTGTCGCGGAACTCGGCGAGCAGGGCCGCGATGGACGTCAGCTCGCCGTCGCGCGTCTCGAGGGCCAGCACGTCGGGCGTCTCGATGATCGGCATCGCGTAGAGCCGACGTCCGATGACACCGGAGGCCCGGTTGATCCGGGTCAGGTAGTCGCGTCCACAGGACGAGCCGAACTTGGGGATCGCGAAGCCGGCGAGGATGTCGGCCCCCGTGGTCATCTCGGCGATCAGCGCGTCGATCTGGTCGGCGGAGCGGACGCGGACGAACAGCAGGGGACCGCCGCGGGAGGCGAGCGTGTCGAGCGCCGCCACGACCGCGTGCAACCCCGCGGCGACCGCGTCGTCGGGAACGGCGTCCTCGAGATCGATGACGATCGACACCGACCCCGCCGCGGCGGCGCGTTCGATCAGCGACACCAACCCGTCGCGGATCGCCGGGATGTAGAGCGTGGCGCCCAGCGCGGTGGCGAGGAGTTCACGCTCGGCGTCGACCGGGATCGGCTGGGGTCGCCGATAGAACAGACGACCGAGCTCGCGCTCGTCGAGCATCGGGAAATGTGTCACCGTCCGACCCGTGGTCGCGGTGGGAGTCATCTCCGTCTGCCCTGACCTTTCATCTTCCCGACGACATCGGCGACGAACGCGGCGATGTCGTTCAGCTCGGTCACGTAGCCCCAATAGTCCGGGTGGGTCCCGGTCAGGCCGGCGGTGGCCCGATCCGCTCGGGCCGCAGCCGCGTCGAGGACCGTTCCCCACTGCGGTACCAGGCCCCGGTCGACGGCGAGCAACTGCGCGTCACGAATCTGAAATCGGACTCTACCCTCGACGGCCTGCGGGTCGGCTCGAACGTCGCGCAGCGTGGTGAGGCGGTCGGTCACCCCGTCGACGAAGTGTTCCGCGTCGGCCAGCGCGGACCTGGCCGCGCCGACCTCGGCACCGGCCTGGTCCGGATCTGCGCCCAGCAGTCGTGCCGCGGAGTCGATGTGTCCCGATGCCGCCCGCAGGGCCTCGTCGCCACGCCGGTCGTGCCCGATCAGATCCTCTGAGCAGGCGGCCGAGAACTCACGTAGCAGCGCCGAATAGGTCTCCGGTAGGCGCTCGGCGCGGGTGCGCACCGCCGACAATCGCGTCCGGACCGACGACAGTGCCCGCTCCACCTCCACGGAACGGTGCGGGGCGGCCTCGACCGCCGCGGTCAGTTCTTCAGCGGCAGCGGTCAATTCGGCCGTCGCGGTGTTGAGTTCGGCTGTCGCGACGCCGTCGGCCGCGTCACGGGCGCGGTCGAAGTCGGACCGCACACGGGCGAGATGGTCCAGCCCGGATCGCACCGAGGTGTAGACCGACAGCTCGGCGGGCAGGGCGTCGACCGCCGTGATGGCCGCGTCCGATGCGCTCATGGCGGCCCCTGCGCGGTCGGGGACCGCCGCGCGCATCGTGCGGGCGCCCTCGATGGCCGTCGAGTGCTCGGAGTAGAACCGATCGAGCGCCGAGATGGACTCGTGAATGTCGCGTGAACACTGTTCGTACTCGGCCTGACGGTTACCCGGCGTCGCCGTAGGGGTGTCCGGTGAGTCGCTCAGCGACAGGTATCGGTCGATGCTGACGTAGACCCGGGTGCGCACCGGCTCGAAGGCCTGCGCCAGCGAACGGTCCCCGCCCAGCGCCGTGGCGGCGTCGACACCGTCGGCGATGATGGAAAGCCGCTGGTCGAGCTGGAGGAAGTCGCGGACCATGGCTTCCCGGGCAGCGTCGAGTGGCCCGGTCGGGGTGCGTGACCCCGAACGGGGACCGCGTCCGAACCAGCCAGTGACCACCTGCGCAATCGTACTGGGGAACCTTTGGACCGGTCGCGGCAGTTGTTCGGGGGCAGCCGGTCGGACACCTCGATCGCTCGCACCGGATGTCGGACTTCACGTACGGTGGCTGCAATGTATTCAGACTGGGTTGACCAGCTCTGACGGGCAACAACGGAAAGGACTGACATGGGCGTCAGCTTGAGCAAGGGCGGCAACGTTTCTCTGACGAAGGAGGCCCCGAACCTCACCGCGGTGGCCGTCGGCCTCGGCTGGGACATCCGTTCCACCACCGGGACCGACTTCGACCTCGATGCCAGCGCCATCGGCACCGGCACCGACAAGAAGGCGTTGTCGGACAAGCACTTCGTCTTCTTCAACAACCTGACCTCGCCGGACGGCTCCATCGAACACACCGGTGACAACACCACCGGTGAGGGCGAGGGCGACGACGAGGTCATCAAGGTGAACCTGGCCGCGGTGCCGCCGGAGGTCGACTCGATCGTCTTCCCCGTCTCGATCTACGACGCCGACGCGCGCTCGCAGTCGTTCGGACAGGTCCGCAACGCGTTCATCCGCGTCGTCGACCAGGCCAACAACGCCGAACTCGCCCGCTACGACCTCACCGAGGACGCGTCGACCGAGACCGCCATGGTCTTCGGCGAGCTCTACCGCAACGGCGCGGAGTGGAAGTTCCGCGCAGTGGGCCAGGGCTACGCGTCCGGCCTCGCCGGGATCGCACGGGACTTCGGCGTCAACGTCTGACCCCCTGCGTGCAGTAGCGTCATACTGCCCATCCACGTGACCAGCACTCGGGAGTCGTGGCCGCCGACGTCGGTGGTGCGACTCCCGAACTGCGTCCTCTAGCGAAAGGCCACATCAGTGGTTGTTCGGACCTTCGGGATCTCGGTCCTGGTCACCATCGCCTCGCTGGTCGTCGCGTTCATCTACGGCAGCTGGGAAGCGGTCGCACTGTGCGCCATCCTCGGCGTGCTCGAGGTGTCCCTGTCCTTCGACAACGCCGTCATCAACGCCACCGTGCTCGAGAAGATGAGCGAGTTCTGGCAGAAGATGTTCCTGACGGTCGGCATCATCATCGCCGTCTTCGGCATGCGCCTGCTGTTCCCGCTGGTCGTCGTCTGGGTCACCGCGGGCCTCAACCCGGTCCAGGCGTTCGACCTGGCGCTCAACCCGCCCGCCGAGGGATCCGGGCAGGAGTCCTACGAGCAGATCCTCACCGACGCCCATCCGCAGATCGCGGCGTTCGGCGGCATGTTCCTGTTCATGCTGTTCCTGAACTTCATCCTCGCCGAGCGCGAGACCAAGTGGCTGTCGTGGTTCGAGAAGCCCCTGGCCACCATCGGCAAGCTCGACCAGCTGGCGGTCATCATCGCCGGGCTCAGCCTCACCCTCGTCGCGGAGTTCCTCGCCGACGACCAGCATCGCGCGACCATCATGATCGCCGGCGTGCTCGGCATGATCACCTACATCGCGGTCGACGGACTCGGGTCGCTGTTCCACACCGAGCAGCTCGAGGAGGACCACGAGCGCGATGTCGCCTCGCGCGCTGCCGGCGGACCGTCCACCCTCGTCAAGGCCACCGGCAAGGCCGCGTTCTTCCTGTTCCTCTACCTAGAGGTCCTCGACGCGTCCTTCTCGTTCGACGGTGTCATCGGCGCCTTCGCCATCACCGCCGACCCGATCATCATCGCCCTGGGACTCGGCTTCATCGGTGCGATGTTCGTCCGTTCGATCACCGTCTACCTGGTGCGCCAGGGCACGCTGTCGGACTACCGCTACCTCGAGCACGGTGCGCACTGGGCCATCGGCGCCCTGTCGGTGATCCTGTTCATCTCGATCGAGTACCACATCAACGAGATCATCACGGGCCTCGTCGGGGTCGCCTTCATCGGCGCCGCCTTCCTCAGCAGCGTGGTCGCCAACCGTCGCGAGGAACGTTCCGACGGGGATTCCACGCCGAAGTCGGGTGGCGGAGAGTCTCCATCCGAGATGGCCACCGCGACCGACTGATTCGGAGACCCGAAGTGGATCTGCTCAAGTGGAGTAAACAGCCCGCGAAAGATGTCGAGGCGGCGAGACCGCAGGTCAACATCGTGCGCGGACTGATTGCTCGGGCGACGACCCCGCTGCTGCCCGATGACTATCTGCACCTGCTCAACCCGCTGTGGTCGGCGCGAGAGCTGCGTGGCCGGATCGTGTCGGTCACCAAGGAGACCGCCGACACCGCCACCGTGGAGATCGAGACCGGGTGGGGCTTCTCGCACAGCTACGCGCCGGGGCAGTACGTCGGCATCGGGCTGCAGGTCGAGGGCCGTTGGCACTGGCGCTCGTACTCGCTCACCTCGATCGGTGAGTCGCGACGCAAGCGCATCACCGTCACGGTCAAAGCCAATCCCGACGGGTTCCTCTCGACCCACCTCGTCGACGGGGTGCAGCCGGGCACCGTCATCCGACTGGCCTCGCCGCAGGGTGACTTCACCCTGCCGAACCCGGCCCCGGAGAAGCTGTTGTTCATCACCGCGGGCAGCGGCATCACGCCCGTCATCTCCATGCTGCGGGGACTACGCGCCCGCGGCGACCATCCCGACATCGTGCACGTGCACTCGGCGCCCACCCGCGACGACGTCATCTTCCTCGACGAGCTCGAGGAACTCAGTGCGTCCGAGCACTATGTCCTCGACCTGCAGCTGACCCGCGAGATGGGCAAGATCGACGTCGCCGATCTCGGCGCCCGGGTACCCGACTGGCGGGACCGCTCGGCGTGGGCGTGCGGGCCGGTGGCCATGCTCGACCAGGTCGAGACGGTGTGGGCGCACCACGGCATCGAGGACAACCTGCACATCGAGCGGTTCGCGATCGCGCGCACCGACAAAGGCGGTGAGGGCGGCACCGTGACGTTCGCGAGGTCGGACAAGACCGCCGAGATCGACGGGGCCACGACGCTGCTCGAAGCGGGCGAGAAACTGGGCGTCCAGATGCCGTTCGGGTGCCGTATGGGCATCTGCCAGACGTGCGTGGTGCCGTTGAGCGAGGGATACGTCCGAGACCTGCGCTCCGGCGACGAACACCGTGAGGGCGACCGCGTCCAGACCTGCATCAGCACCGTCTCGGGTCGATGCACACTGGACCTGTGACGACGAGATCGCCACGGATGAGACCTCCGGACAATGGCTGATCCCGACGACATCCGACACCCCCGCGGACGCGCGTTCCTCGACGGAGTGAACCGCGTGCGAGCGTGGGCCGCCCGGGTGAACCGGACGGACTCGGTGGTCGAGGCGGCCCGGTCGGCTCGCAAGGTGGCACCGGGGGATCTGCCGATCCTGGAGGTGTCGAGCAATCCGACCCGCAACAGCGATCGCATCGCCCGACTCATCGGCGAGGCGGGATCGGCGCAACCCACCGCCCTGCGTGAACTCGGCCTGACCGCGGTACAGCTGTGGCAGGCACTGGTCGCGCGCAGACCGGCGGTGTCGGAACCCAGCGAGTACGTGACGATCCTGTTCACCGATCTGGTCGGTTTCTCGACGTGGGCGCTGCGGGCCGGTGACGACAAGGTGCTCACGCTGTTGCGTCAGGTCAACGCCGCGACCACCGACGTCGTCACGCGCCGCAACGGTCGCGTGGTGAAGTCGCTGGGGGACGGTGTGATGGCGGTGTTCGTCGACGGCGCCGACGCCATCGAAGCGGCACACGAGGCCGGACTCGCGGTCAGCGCGATCACCATCGACGGCTACCGTCCCGCACTCCGTGCGGGACTGCACACGGGCAAGCCCCGCCGCGACGGTGACGACTATCTCGGCGTGGACGTGAACATCGCCGCGCGGGTGGCCGATGCGGCCTCCGGTGGGGAGGTCCTGGCGACGAGTTCCACTCTCGACGTCACCGACGCCGACAAGTACATCAAGCGGCGCAGGCGATTCCGGGCCAAGGGCGCCCCGAAGGACCTGATCGTCTATGCCGTTGTCCCCAAATATGATTCGGGACCGTGACAGGACTCGATCAGCCGAGCACCCCGGCACGGTCGGCCACGGTGTAGGTGTAGGTGGCGACCACGGCACTGATCACGGTGGCGGTGAACAGCATCTGCGGATTGCTCACCACCAAGCTCATGAGTCCACCGATCAGTGCGCCGCCGACGAACGAGAAGTACAGCAGGAAGTAGCCGAGCCAGTCCGACGCCTTCCCGCCGCTGATGTGGCGTTCGATTCCCTGGCCCATCTTCACGAGCGTGCCGGTCACGTAGCTCAGCGGGATGGACACCTCGCCGTCCTTGCAGAACGATGTGTTGAGGGCGCCGATTCCGAAGGCCACGAACAGGATCGGGACGAACTCGACCTGCGGCGCGTTCCATCCGGCCATGATCAGATCGACCACCGACGCGACGATGAGAGCCCCCGTCGTCAGGACGGTGGCCCCATGCGGGTGGTTCACCCACAGGTGGCGCCGACACAACGACGCGACCACGACACCACCGACGAAACTCAACGTGATGAAGATCGCGGCGCGCGCGAGAGTCGGTTGATCGGTGAAGAACCCGAGAACTGCGCGCTCGGCGTTGCCGGTCATGAAGGTTACGAAATATCCACCGGTGACGGTGAATGCGGCGGCGCCGACCAACCCCGCCAGGCCTGCGAGCACCCAGGACAACCGGGCTTCGCTGTCTGCGATCACGTCCATGCGGCCGAGGTTAGCGAAAGTTCTCCGACCGCGCCGTGACGGATCCGACCGATGTGCCGGAACACAACACCGACAGCACTCTGTTGTGCGATCGTTGTGCCGCTGTACATCTCACCGACAACGACCGGTGTGATGCCCGCCTCATACTGCGGCGATGCACATCGTTCAGGTCGCGAATTTCTATGGGCCGCGCTCGGGTGGTCTGCGCACCGCGGTCGATCAACTCGGGCAGGGATACAGCGATCGCGGACACACCGTGTCGGTGATCGTCCCCGGGGCTCGAGCCCGCGAGGAGGTCCTGGCGTCGGGGGTGTGTCGCATCACCGTTCCGGCACTGCAGATCCCGTTCACCGGCGGTTATCGGGTGGCCGATCCCCATCGCGTCACCGACGTCTTGCGCGGGTTGCGGCCCGACGCGATCGAGGTGTCCGACCGACTCACCCTGCGTGGCCTCGGTCCGTGGGCACGACGCCGTGACATCGCCGCGGTGATGATCTCGCACGAACGTCTCGATCGACTGCTCGGACAGATGATGCCGACGCGATTCGCCCGTGCCGCAGCCGATCTCGCCAACTCGCGGACCGCCGCCGGGTACGACGCGGTCGTCTGCACCACCGAGTTCGCGCGCGCGGAGTTCGACCGGATCGGGGCGTCGAACGTCCACCGCGTGCCGTTCGGCGTCGACCTCGACCTGTTCCACCCGCGGCGTCGGGATCCCGAGGCCGTGCGGACGTGGCGCGGATCGGCCCGGCACCTGATGGTGCACTGCGGTCGGCTGTCGGTGGAGAAGCACGTCGAGCGCAGTATCGACTCGTGCGCGCACCTCGTGCGATCGGGCGTCGACACCCACCTCGTCATCGCAGGCGACGGGCCCCGACGCGCCGCACTGACCCGACGTGCAGCGGGTTTGCCGGTGACGTTCACCGGGTTCCTCGACAGCCGGACCGCGGTGGCCGGACTGCTCGCGGCCGCCGACGTCGCCATGGCCCCCGGCCCCCACGAGACGTTCTGTCTCTCGGCACTCGAGGCACTGGCGGCGGGGACGCCGGTCGTCGCCTCACGCACCTCCGCCGTCGCCGAGATGCTCACCGATCGGTGCGGCGCGGTGGTCCACAACACCGCGGAGTCGTTCGCCGAGGGCGTGCAGACGGTGTTCGGTCTCCCCGAGGGCGGCCGCACCGATGCCCGGCGACGTGCCGAGGTGTTCGGTTGGCCGTCCTCGGTGGACGGGATGCTCGACGTGCTGAGCGCGTGACCTACTTGGCCAGCGTGAACTGCATGACGTCGATGTAGCCGTTACGGAAGTAGTCGGCGCATCCGGTCAGGTAGTGGATGTAGGTGTTGTAGACGTCCTCGGATGCGATCCGGATCGCGTCGTCGCGACGCTTCTCGAGGGCGGCGGCCCAGATGTCGAGCGTGCGGGCGTAGTGCTGCTGCAGCGGCTGGATCTTCTCGACCGTGAAGCCGGCGGCGGTCGACTCGCGTTCGACGTCGTGCGGCTCGGGCAGCTGACCACCGGGGAAGATCTCGTTGGCGATGAACCGCGCGAACTGCAGCACGTCGCGTGTGATCGGCAGTCCTTTCTCGCGGATGACGTGGCGGTTGAACGCGACGATCGTGTGCAGCAGCATGCGCCCGTCCGCGGGCAGCAGGTCGTACGTCTTGGCGAAGAACTGCGGGTACCGCTCCGCGCGGAAGTGCTCGAAGGCCCCGATGCTGACGATGCGGTCGACGGGCTGGTCGAACTCCTCCCACCCCTGCAGCCGGACCTCGGCGGTGCGACCCTCGGGGGTCGCCTCGGCCAATGAGGCGTTGACCAGCTCGTACTGGTTCTTGCTCAGCGTCAGGCCGATCACGTTGACGTCGTATTTCTCCATCGCACGCTTGATCGTGGTGCCCCACCCGCAGCCGACGTCGAGCAGCGTCATGCCGGGCTCTAGTCCGAGCTTGCCCAGGGAGAGGTCGATCTTCGCGTACTGCGCCTGCTCCAACGTGTAGTCGTCCTGCTCGAAGTACGCACAGCTGTACATCCGCGACGGGTCGAGGAAGAGGTCGAAGAAGTCGTTGGAGAGGTCGTAGTGGGCCTGAACGTCCTCGTAGAACGGGTCGAGATCGGTCATGGGTGAGAGTTACCTTCCGTAGATGTCCCCCCGGACCGGCGTGGCCGGGGCCGCGGGCGCCCGGGTGACCCGGGTCACCACTTCAACAGCGGCGTCGGGCCACGATACCGCGCACGCCGACCGGTACCGGTAGCGTCACGTCGAGCACTGTGGAACCCAGTGCGGCCGGCCCGGCGACCACCGGTGACGTCGCACATGCGGTGCACACGACACCAGAAACCCAGACATGCACCCCGGAGGGTGCAGCAGGAGGAATCACCCGGTGGCAAGTGTGACTGTGACCGTCCGCTCCGACCTCGAGCCAGCGGCCGCGTGGGCGTTGGCGTCAGATCTGCAGCGGTTCGACGAATGGCTGACCATCTTCGCCGGATGGAAGTCCGACGTACCCACGACCATCGCTAAAGGCACGAAGGCCTCGTCGCTGATCAAGGTGAAGGGTTTTCGTAACACGATCAACTGGACCGTCACCGAATACGACGAGCCGAAACGGATCGGTCTGAAGGGCACCGGTCGCGGTGGGGTGAAGATCGATCTGTCGATGACCGTGTCACCCGACGGCAAAGGCTCCGCCTTCGACCTCACGGCCGACCTCAGCGGCGGGCTCCTCAGCGGTCCGGTCGGCAGGTTGGTCGCCCGGGTGATCGAGTCCGACGTACGGTCCTCGGTGGACAACCTGGCGGCGCTGACCGCCTGATCCGCGACGCGGCAAGGAACCACGATGGAGCGACTCGCACGCCTGGTCATCGCGCACCGTCGGTGGGTGCTGGCCGCGTGGCTGTTGTTGGCGGTGGTGGGCGGGTACGCCGCGCCGCAGGCCACCTCGGCCCTGAGCTACGACTTCAGCCTGCCCGGACAACCCGGATACGAGTCGAACCTCGACATCATCGAGCAGTTCGGCAACGGCGGCGGCAACCCACCGATCCTGGTGGTGGTGGGTGATAGCAGCCGACAGGTCCCCATCGCCGCCGGCGAGACGGTCGGTCGGCTCGCCGCGCAGGCGGCGCCCGGGGCCCGCGTCGCGTCGTTCGCCGACCAACCCGCGCTCCTCTCGAAGGACAAGACGGTCGGGGTCGTGGCCGTCTACCCACGACCGCTGCCGGGATCCGAGGTCTACGGCGCGGCTCTACCCGCCCTCAAATCGGTTGCCGCGCAGGTGCAGGAGTCGACCGGGGTGCCGGTGGCGGTCACCGGCCAGGACGAACTGGCCAGCGGCGGCGGTGGGGGAGGCGTCGACATCCTCGCCGAGACACTGTTCGGCGGCGTCGGGGCCCTGGTCGTCCTCGCACTGGTCTTCGGATCGTTCCTGGCGATCATGCCGCTCCTCATCGCCGCGGCGTCGATCCTGACGACGTTCCTCATCGTCTGGGGCCTCACCGCGGTCACCGACGTGTCGTTCATCGTGCAGTACCTGCTCGCCCTGATCGGTCTCGGCGTCGCCATCGACTACGCATTGCTGCTGGTGACCCGCTGGCGCGAGGAACGCGGCCACGGTGCCGACAACGCCGAGGCGGTGCATCGGGCGATGCTCACCGCCGGGCGGTCGGTGCTGTTCTCGGGTATCACCGTCGCGGTCAGCCTCGCCGCGCTGATCGCACTGCCCGTCCCGTTCCTGCGCAGCATCGGTTTCACCGGTCTGCTCATCCCGGTGGTCAGTGTCGTCGCGGCGCTGACGTTGCTCCCCGCGTTGCTGCTCACCGTGGGCCCACGACTGGCGTGGCCGCACCGCCGGTCACCCGAACCCGACAGCCGACTGTGGCATCGGGTGGGTGTCATCGTCGTCCGGCATCGCTGGTGGTCGGCACTCGCCGCGATCGTCGTGCTGCTCGCCATGGCCGCCCCGCTGGTCGGCCTGCAACTCGGTCAGCCGACCAACGACTCACTCGCATCCACCGGCGGCCCGGCCGGCACCGCGATCACCCACGTCGAGGAGTCCGGTCTCGGCGCCGGACTGACCGCGCCGGTCGAGATCGTCACCACCGATCCCCAGCGGGTCGTCGCCGCGGTTTCTGACGTCGACGGGGTCGCCGCCGTCATCGCCCCGGGGTCATGGACCACCGGCGGGCGATCTGTCGTGGACGCGTGGACCACGGACGACGCGTCCAGCGGGACCGGGGCCGACGCCGCGGCCGCGATCCGGACCGCCGCGGAGAAGACCGGCGCCGACGTGGGCGGAGCACCCGCGCAGAACGCCGACTTCATCGACGCCGTCTACGGCAACGCCTGGTGGATCATCCTCATCATCGTGATCGTGACGTTCGCGTTGCTCGTGCGCGCGCTGCGATCGATCGTGCTGCCGCTGAAGGCGTTGGTGCTCAACGTGATCTCGCTGGCCGCCGCATACGGGATCACGGTGCTGGTCTGGCAGGACGGTGTCGGTACGCAGCTGCTGTTCGACCAGGACTCCTCCGGCGCCATCACGGTGTGGATCCCGATCGCGGTGTTCGCCTTCCTCTTCGGGCTGTCCATGGACTACGAGGTGTTCCTGCTCAGCCGCATCCGGGAGGAGTACGACGCGACCGGCGACACCGACGAGGCGACCGTGGTCGGGGTGGCCCGCACCGGTCGGCTCGTCACCTGCGCCGCCCTGGTCCTGTTCCTCGCGTTCATCTCGCTGTCCCGTGTGCCCGCCACCGACGTCAAGATCCTGGCGACGGCACTGGCGCTCGGGATCATCATCGACGCCACGATCGTGCGGGGCGTCCTCGCTCCCGCGTTGGTGGCGGCACTCGGACCGATCAACTGGTGGCTACCCCGCCGGCTACGGCCGTCGGCCCCACACGAAGGCGGAACCCCATGACCGGCATCACCCACACCCGCATCCACGGGGAACGCGTCGCCTACCGCGACGCGGGCACCGGCGACGCGATCCTGCTGATCCACGGCATGGCGGGCAACTCGACCACCTGGCGGGGGGTGATGCCGTCGCTGGCCACCCGATACCGGGTGATCGCACCCGACCTGCCCGGTCACGGCGAATCGGGCAAGCCGCGCGGCGACTACTCGCTGGGATCGTTCGCCGCCTGGCTGCGAGATCTGCTCGACGAACTCGAGATCGACCGCGTCACCGTCGTGGGTCAGTCCCTGGGTGGTGGCGTGGCCATGCAGTTCACCTACCAACATCCCGAATACTGCGAACGGCTCTCCCTGATCGGCAGCGGCGGACTCGGACCGGACGTCAGCTGGACCCTACGACTGCTGGCCGCACCCGGGGCGGAACTGTTGATGCCGGTCATCGCGTCGAAGCCGATCATCACCGCGGGCACAGCCGTGCACTCCTGGCTCACGGCCCGCGGACTCCGGGCCCCGCGGGCCAACGAGATGTGGCAGGCCCACGCCTCGCTCGGGGACCGTGAGACCCGTCAGGCCTTCCTCCGGACGCTGCGATCGGTGGTCGATCACCGCGGCCAGGCCGTCAGTGCCCTGAGCCGGCTCTACCTCAACACCGGTCTTCCGACGCTGCTGATCTGGGGCGACGACGACGCCATCATCCCCGTCGAGCACGGGTACGCCGCCCACGAGGCGATGCCGGACAGCCGCCTCGAGGTCCTGCCCGGCGTGGGGCACTTCCCACAGGTCGAGGCGCCCGAGACCGTCGCCCGACTCCTCGGCGAGTTCATGACCCAGGCGCCGGGGTCGCTGCGCACCGGCGATCACCGCTGACTACCGTCGACACATGGAACTGCTCACACCGCTCGCCGTCAAGATCGGCGCCATCTCCTGGATGCCGAAAGCGCTACCCCAGATCGAGAAGTGGGACAGCCGTCTGCAGCGGATCACCTCCGGACGACTCAGCGCCCTCGACATCGCCGGTCTGCCCAACCTCATGCTGCGCGTGCCCGGGCGAAAGAGTGGCGCCATCCGGTCGACGCCACTGCTGTGCGTTCCACACGAGGGCGGATGGCTGATCGCCGGTTCGTATTTCGGCGCCCAGAAGATGCCCGTCTGGGTGCTCAATCTCCGGGCCACCGACCAGGCCGAGATCATCGTCGACCGCGAGACGGTGTCGGTGGTGTGGCGGGAGGTCTCCGGGGCCGAACGTGCGCGGCTGTGGGACGTGATGGTCGGCACCTGGCCCAACTTCACGCTCTACGAGAAGCGCACCGATCGCGAGATCCCGGTGTTCGTCCTGACGCGGCGGTGACGGCTCGCCGCGCCGAGCACACCGGGCGGCAGGCATAGTGGTGTCATGGCTGACGACACCCCCACGGTCTTCGTTCTCTTCGGATCGACCGGAGACCTCGCGAAGCGAATGGTCTTGCCCGCGTTCTTCGAACTCGCACACCGCGATCTCCTGCCCGCGCGCTGGCGACTGATCGGCAACGGTCGCGGGCAGCGGACCGACGACGAGTTCCGGGACCACGTCAAGGACGCGCTCGACGAATTCGGGACCGGTACCGACAACGACACCTGGAGGACCTTCGCCGAGAACCTCCGGTTCGCCGGTGGCGGCTTCACCGCCGACGACCCGGGAGCGCTGCCCGACGTCATCGACGAGGTGCGCAACGACGATGACTTCGACGGCGACGACGTCCAGCTCGTGCACTACATCGCCCTGCCGCCCGCGACCTTCACCGACTACACCAGGGCGCTGGGCGAACACGGCCTCGCCGAGGGATCACGTGTGGTGTACGAGAAGCCCTTCGGCACATCGCAGAAGGCGTTCGAGCAACTCGACGCGGCGGTCCACGAGGTCTTCGACGAGCAGCAGGTCTATCGGATCGACCACTTCCTCGGCAAGGAGAGCACCCAGAACCTGCACATCCTGCGTTTCGCCAACGGGATGTTCGCCGGGTTGTGGAACCGCGAGCACGTCGAGCAGGTCCAGATCGACGTTCCCGAGACGCTCGACATCGACGACCGCGCCGAGTTCTACGACGCCACCGGCGCCGTCCTCGACATGCTCGTCACCCACCTGTTCCAGGTCGCGGCCGAGGTCGCCATGGAACCGCCGATCAGCCTGGGCGCCGATGATCTCCAGAGTGCCCGTGAATCGGTCATCGCCGCGTTCCGGCCCATCGACACCGACGAGGTCGTTCTCGGTCAGTACCGCGGATACCGCGAGACCGAGGGCATCGCAGACGATTCCACCACCGACACCTACGTCGCGGCCCGCATGTGGGTGGACACCGATCGCTGGCGCGACGTGCCGTTCGTGATGCGCACCGGCAAGATGCTCGGCGCCTCCGCGCAGCGGGTGACGCTGGTGTTCCGCCGGCCCGACGACGGTCCCATCAAGCACCTGCCCGCCAACGGTGCCGCCCTGACGTTCGACCTCTCCGGCGACGGTGCGATCGACGTGACGTTGACGGTGAAGAAGCCCGGACCGGGTGAGGACCTCACCGTCGGCCACCTCGAGCTGCCGCTCGAGACCGTCGCGACGTCCGACGGTGGTGGGCTGTCCCCGTACTCACGGTTGCTCTACGACGTCCTCGACGGCGACCGATCGTTGTTCACCCGGCCCGACGGTCTCGCGCACGTGTGGGAGGTCGCGGCCCCGTTGCTCGACAACCCGCCTGCCATCGCGCCGTACGAGGCGGGATCCATGGGCCCCGGAGCGGCCGACGATCTCGCCGCACCGGTCGGGTGGTTCACCACGACGTCCTGAACAGGGCTGTGCGACCGGGTCAGTCGGCACTGACCCAGTCGTAGGGCAGGAATTTGCCGTCGAGGGTGATCACGACGCGATCTCCGTTCGGGTGCGTCTTCTTGTCGATGTCGATGCTGAAGTTGATGGCGCTCATGATGCCGTCGCCGAAGTTCTCGTGGATCAGTTCCTTGAGGGCGGGGCCGTACACTGCCAGCGCCTCGTAGAGGCGGTAGATGGTCGGGTCCGACATCGCGACGTCGCGGTCGGTGCCGCGCACCGGAACCGTGCCGAGCAGCGGGATGACGCCGACGTCGAGGCCCAGTTTCTCGACCAGGATCTCCGCTTCCGGGCGGGGGATCGGGTGCTGCCCCAGCAGGGCCGCGGTCGTCCACACCACCGGCCGGTCGATCGCATCGGCGAGCTCCTGCCAGGTCAGGCCGCTGCTGATCCGGCGTTGCGCGATCAGTTCGGTGAGGTCGGTTCTGTTCATCGGCATCCTCTGGTCGTTGCGGTAGCGGTGCCTCACCAGATCTACCTGACGGCGCCGTGGCGCGCGCGTCGGACTCAGTAGCTACGCTCACGACATGTCCGACACGTACTTCCTCGATCCGAACATCGGGCGGAGCAGCAGCGTCGGTTCATTTCGCAGCGCGGTCGGCTTCGGGCGGTTCGCCGCCGCCTACCGCGACGGGATGTCGCTGCTGCCCCGCCCGGACGACGTCGTCGCAATTCCGACATCGTTCGGGCGTGTTCGCGCTTATCGATGGGGCACACGCGGCGGCGAGCCGCTCGTGCTGCTGGCCGGCCGCCAGTCGTCGACACCGTTGTGGCGGGCCAACATCGAACCGCTTCTCGGTTCGCGTGACGTCTGGTCCATCGACTCGATCGGCGAGCCCGGTGCGAGCACCCAGACCGCGCCGCTCACCGACACCGAGGATCAGGTGGCGTGGGTCGACGAGGCGCTCGCCGGACTGACGTCTGATCGCGTACATCTGATGGGGGTCAGTATCGGTGGTTGGCTGACCGCACAGTGCGCGATCCACAGGCCCGGTCGCCTCGCATCGGCCATCCTGCTCGATCCCGCGAACACCTTCGCGCCGTTGACCGCGAAGATGATCGCGGTGTCGATGGGCTCCGTCCTGCCCGGTCTCCCACAGAGGCTGCGACACAAGCTACTCGGCATGACCGCGGGCGGCGCATCGGTGTCCGACCAGGTACCGGAGGGGCGACTCATCGCGTCGGGGATGCGGGACTTCGCGCAATCCGTTCCGCAACCGGCACGCCCGTCGGCCGCCGAGCTCGCGGCGATCTCGCTCCCCGTTCTCACGATCATCGCGGGCGCGAGCATCGTGCACGACCCGCGTCGCGCGGCAGCCGCAGCGCGGTCCATACCCGGCGCCGAGGTCGAATTGTGGCCGGGAGCAACGCATGCGATCAACGGTGAACGTCCCGACGAGATCGCCGAACGCGTGACCCGGTTCATCGCCGAGCAGATGAACTGACCTCGGTCAGGCGCCGAGTTCGCGATCCAGGTTGAACGCGGCGGAGATCAGCGCCAGGTGCGTGAAGGCCTGGGGGAAGTTGCCGAGCTGTTCGCCGGTCAGACCGACCTGCTCGGCGTAGAGACCCAGATGGTTGGCGTGGGTGAACATCTTCTCCAACGCCAGCCGCGCGTCGGCTCGTCGCCCGACGCGCGTCAACGCCTCGACGTACCAGAACGAGCACAGCGAGAAGGTGCCCTCGGTGCCGCTGAGTCCGTCGTCGTGGTCACTGGAGTCATACCGGAAAACCAAAGAGTCGCTGACCAACTGGCCCTCGATGGCGTCCAGGGTCGACAGGAACCGGGGGTCGGTGGGGGACAGCAGCTTCACCGCCGGGATCAGCAGCAGCGACGCGTCGAGGTGATCGGACTCGAAGGTCTGGGTGAACGCCTCACGCTTGTCGCTCCAGCCCTTGTCCATGATCTGGTGGAAGATCTCGTCGCGTGTCGCCATCCAGGTTCCGACGTCGCCGGGCAGTCCGCGTTGCCTGCTCATCCGGATCATCCGCTCGAAGGCAACCCAGCACATCAGGCGGGAGTAGACGAAGTTCTGGGACTCCGAGCGCACCTCCCAGATGCTCTCGTCGGACTGATCCCAGTTGTCGACCAGCCAGGACATGACCTCGCACAATTGATTCCACGAGTTGTAGGAGATACCCGCGCCGTACTTGTTGAACAGGTAGACCGAGTCGATCAGTTCTCCGTAGATGTCGAGCTGCAGTTGATTGGTGGCGCCGTTGCCCACGTTGACCGGCTTCGATCCCCGATACCCCTCCCAGTGCTCCAGCGAGTGCTCATCGGGCGGGGTCTCACCGTCGATCGTGTACATCAGGCGCAGCGGGCGGCCGTCCTCGTCGCCTCCGTCGCTGAACCGGTCGGTGAGCCAGCTCATGAAAGCCGCGGCCTCGTCGTTGAATCCCAGACGCAGCAACCCGTAGAGGGAGAAAGCCGCGTCGCGGATCCACACATACCGGTAGTCCCAGTTGCGCTCGCCGCCGATCTCCTCGGGGAGCGCCGTGGTGACCGACGCGACGATGGCCCCGGTGGGCTCGTGCGTCATCAACTTCAACGCGAGCGCCGAGCGGTGCACCATCTCGCGCCAGCGCCCCTTGTAGTTCGACTGCGCGAGCCATGACTGCCAGAACCGCACCGTCGCATGGACGATGTGCCCGGATGCGTCCGAATCGACCTCGTCGTCCGGTATCTCGTCGACCCCGAGTGAGAACGTGGCCGTCTCGCCGACCCCGAGTTGCACCGTCGCGGTCACGGTGTCGTCGTCGGCGACCTCCAGTGGGACGTCGGCGGCGAGGTGCAGCGTGAGGTCACCGCCGGACAGGGTCACCCGACGGTCGCCGTCCGCCTCGACGGTGCGTTCGGCGCGGCCGTAGTCGAACTGCGGATCGAGGCGGGTCGACATGGTCACACGTCCGCGGACGCACTCGATGCGGCGGACGATCCGGGTGCGGTGGTCGGGATCCTTGGGCGTGGTCAGTGGCATCAGGTCCTGGACCTCGGCGACACCGTCCTCGCTCATGAAGCGCGTGACGAGGACGTTCGAGTCCGGGAGGTAGAACTGCTTCGTCGACACCAGCCCGTCGACCATCGCGACGTCCCACGAACCACCCTTCCCGGAGTCGAGCAGCGCACCGAACACGCTGGGGGAGTCGAAGCGGGGGCAGCAGAACCAGTCGATCCGACCGTTCATGCCGACCAGTGCGGCCGTCCGGAGGTCGCCGATGACGCCGTGGTCGGCGATGGGGAGATATCCGTCGGTCGAGTCGTCGGTGGTCGGGGTCGTGGTGGCGTCGTTGCGGGTCACACTCCCCATACTGACAGTCGGTCGCGGATCGCCCGGTCTACAGACCCGATCGGCGGCGCGAGTCGATCACACCGGTGTCGAAACCGGCGAGGTGGAGCCCGCCGTGGAACCGTGCGTGTTCGATCTTGATGCAGCGGTCCATGACGACCGTCAGCCCCGCCTCCTCGGCCCTGCGCGCAACGTCCTCGTGCCACAGTCCCAGCTGCAGCCAGATGGCCCGGGCACCGACCGCGATGGTCTCGTCCAGCACCGAGGGCAGGTCGTCGTGTCGACGGAACACGTCGACCAGGTCGGGGGTCTCGGGCAGATCGGCGAGGGTCGGGTAGACCGGCGTGCCGTCGACGTTGTCGATGGTCGGGTTCACCAGATAGATGGTGTAGTCCGAGGTCGACGACAGGTAGCGGTTGACGAAGTAGCTCGCCCTCGCCGGGTTGGCCGAGGCTCCGACGATCGCTATCGACCTGGTGTCGAGCAACAGTTCGCGTCGGCCTTGCGCCGAGGGACCCTGCCAGTTGCGCTGCGCGGTCACGCGTCGACCCCCGACTGCGAGGTCGCCTGCGTCAGGGCCTGATCGAGATCCCAGATGATGTCGGCCGGGTCCTCGATGCCGACGCTGATACGGATCAGTTCGGGACCTACCCCGGCTCCCTCGAGCTGGGCGTCGGTGAGCTGACGATGTGTGGTGCTCGCCGGGTGGATGACCAGGGTGCGGACATCGCCGATGTTGGCGACGTGGCTGGCGAGCCGCACACTCTCGACGAACTTCTGACCGGCGACGCGGCCACCCTCGATGCCGAACGCGAAGACCGCGCCCGGTCCGGCGGGGAGGTACTTCGCGGCGCGTTCGGCGTGCGGGTGGTCCGGCAGACCGGCCCAGCGCACGTAGGAGACGCGAGGATCGGCGTCGAGCCATTGCGCGACGGCGCGGGTGTTCGCGATGTGTGCGTCCATCCGCTGGGGGAGTGTCTCGATGCCCTGGATCAGCTGGAACGCCGAGGTGGGCGCGAGGCTCGCTCCGAGGTCGCGGACCTGCTCGCTGCGGACCTTGGTCAGGAACCCGTACTCGCCGAAGTTGCCCCACCAGCTCAGCCCGCCGTACGCCGCGACCGGGTCGGTCATGGCGGGGAAACGCCCGGAGCCCCAGTCGAAGCGGCCGGACTCGATGATGACCCCGCCGAGGGTGGTGCCGTGACCGCCGAGGAACTTGGTGGCCGAGTGCACGACGATGTCGGCACCGAACTCCAGTGGGCGGCACAGCCAGGGTGTCGCCATGGTGGAGTCGACGACCAGCGGTAGCCCGTGGTCGTGGGCGACGCCGGCCAGCCCTTCGAGGTCGGCGATCTCACCGGACGGGTTGCTGATCACCTCGGCGTAGATCAGCTTCGTCGATTCGGTGATGGCCGCGGCGTAGTCGGCCGGGTCGGTGCCGACCACGAACGTGGTGTCGACGCCGAACCGGCGCAGGGTGACGTCGAGCTGGGTGACGGTGCCGCCGTAGAGGCCGGCCGCGGCGACGATGTGGTCGCCCGCGCCCGCCAGGGTCGCGAAGACCGCGAACTCCGCCGACAGGCCGCTCGCGGTGGCCACCGCTCCGATACCGCCCTCGAGGCTGGCCATCCGCTCCTCGAACGCGGCGACGGTGGGATTGCCGATGCGGCTGTAGATGTTGCCGTACTTCTGCAGGGCGAAAAGATCGCCCGCGTCGGCGGCATCGGCGAAGACATAACTCGCCGTCTGATAGATCGGGACGGCGCGCGCACCTGTGTGCGGATCGGGTCGGGCACCTGCGTGAATCGCTTTCGTGCGCAACCCGAATTCGTGTTCGGTCACCCACGCGAGACTATCTGATCTCGAGGCAGGCGTGGACAGGCGTGGGTGCGTCGACGCCGTCGTCGCGTTCTCTCCGGTTCGAAGTGTCCCGACCGGGTCTCACGACGTGCGACACCCTTCGGTGAGCAGATCGTCACGTCGGACACACAGTCGTGTAATCGCACAGATCCGCGGGCCCGACACAGTGGGGCCATGGTCAGATCGGTGTGCGCGTACTGCGGCGTTGGCTGCGGCATGCTGCTGCAGATCGGGTCGGCGCCGTCCGGCGCGCCGAGCATCACCAGGACGGTCGGCGACCGGGATCACCCGAGCAACTTCGGCCGACTGTGCACCAAGGGCAGCACCACCGCGGACATGCTGGCGGCACCGGGCCGACTCGACTCGGCTCGCACCCGCACCGACCGCGCCGCGCCCCTCGAGCGGGCCGACACCGCCGCCACGATCCGCGCGACCGCCGGGCGTCTGCGCGCCATCATCGACGAACACGGTCCCGACGCCGTCGCGCTCTACGTCTCCGGTCAGATGTCGATGGAGGCGCAGTACCTGGCCAACAAACTCGCCAAGGGTTTCATCGGGACCAACCAGATCGAGTCGAACTCGCGACTGTGCATGGCGAGCGCGGGGACCGGTTACAAGCAATCGCTCGGGGCGGACGGGCCTCCCGGGTCCTACGAGGACTTCGACCAAGCCGACGTCTTCTTCGTGACCGGCGCCAACATGGCCGACTGTCATCCGATCCTGCATCTACGGATGCTCGACCGCGTGCGACAGGGCGCCAAGCTCATCGTCGTCGATCCCCGCCGCACCGCCACCGCCGACAAAGCGGACCTGTTCCTGCAGATCGCCCCCGGCACCGACCTGTGGCTGATGAACGGGATCCTGCATCTGCTCGTGGCGCACGATCACATCGACCGCGCATTCATCGGCGAGTTCACCGATGGTTGGGACGAGATGGCGGCGTTCCTCGACGACTACGGCCCGGCCGAGGTCAGCGCCGCGTGCGGGATCGCCGAAGCCGATCTACGCACTGCCGCGCGATGGATCGGCGAGGCCGACGACTGGATGAGCTGCTGGACGATGGGACTGAACCAGTCCACACACGGCACCTGGAACACCAACGCCCTGTGCAACCTGCATCTCGCCACCGGCGCGATCTGCCGCACCGGTAGCGGGCCGTTCTCGCTCACCGGGCAGCCGAACGCGATGGGTGGTCGCGAGATGGGATACATGGGCCCGGGACTGCCCGGGCAGCGCGCGGCCACCGTCGACGCCGATCGCGCCTTCGTCGAGCAGCAGTGGGGGGTGGCGCCGGGAACGATCCGCACCGAGGTCGGGGGCGGGACCATCGACATGTTCACCCGGATGGCCGACGGTCAGATCAGGGCGTGCTGGATCATCTGCACCAATCCCGTTGCCAGCGTTGCCAATCGCTCCACCGTCATCGCCGGCCTGGAACGGGCCGAGTTGGTGATCACCCAGGACGCGTTCACCGACACCGAGACAAATGCCTTCGCCGACGTCGTACTGCCCGCCGCGCTGTGGACCGAGTTCGACGGTGTGATGGTCAACTCGGAGCGCACGGTGACGTTGTGCCAACCGGCGGTCGACGCCCCCGGCGAAGCCCTGCCGGACTGGGAGATCATCGCCACGATGGCCCGCGAACTCGGGTACACCGACGCGTTCGACTACTCCTGCGCCGAGGAGATCTTCACCGAGATCACCGGGTTCGCCAATCCCCGCACCGGATACGATCTGCGCGGCATCACCTATGAACGGTTGCGGCAGAACGCGATCCAGTGGCCGTGCCCACCGGGTTCGGAGACCACCCGGCATCCGATCCGCTACCTCAACGACGGTGTGAGCCAGACCCTGAGGGTCGCCGACGACGGCACCACGCCGCGGTTGTCGTTCCCCACCCCGAGCGGACGCGCCCAGTTCCTCGCACGACCGGCCATGACCCCTGCCGAGATGCCCGACGACGACTTCCCGTTCGTGCTGAACACCGGCCGACTCCCGCACCAGTGGCACACGATGACCAAGACCGGGAAGGTCACGAAACTCAATCGACTCAACCCCGGGCCGTTCGTCGAGATGCACCCCGACGACGCCGCCGAACGCGGCATCGCGGCCGGCGATCCGGTGGAGGTCGCCTCTCGTCGGGGGCGCGCCGTGGTGCCCGCCCAGATCAGCGATCGCGTCCGACGCGGCAACTGCTTCGCCCCGTTCCACTGGAACGACGTGTTCGGTGCCGACCTCGCCATCAACGCCGTGACCTCCGACGCGATCGATCCGGACTCGCAACAGCCGGGGTTCAAGGCGTGTGCCGTGCGGTTGGTGCGCGCCGCGACCGCAGGCGTGGACTCCGACTCCGACATCCATTCCGGTGCACCGCCCGCTCGGACCGAGACGCCCGACCGGGTCGACGCACTCGCCGGCGCGTTGGGGGTGAGCACCGGGGCGGTGGAGCTGACCGCAACCGAACAGCACTGGGTCGCCGGGCTCGTCACCGGTCTGCGCGCAGCGGCTGCCGAGGGGATCACCGGCATCCCGACCGCGCCCACCTCCGCACCCCTGCGCCCCGAGGCGCGCGCCTGGGTCGACGGGGTCCTCGCCGGGATGTTCGCACGTGCCGACCTCGCCCGTGTCGACGGTGCCGCGCCCGCCATCGGAGACGAGTCAGACACCCCCACCCGCACCGCGGTGGTCCTGTGCGCGTCGCAGACCGGCACCGCGGAGGAGTTCGCCGAGGCAGCCGCCGACCGTCTCCGGACCACCGGCGTCGGGGTGTCGATGCACACGATGGACGAGTTCCCGGTGGCCGAGCTCGCCGAACACGATGCCGCACTTCTGATCACGAGTACCACCGGCGACGGCGACGCCCCCGACAACGGCGGCGGGTTCTGGGAACAGGTCAGCTCATCGGACGCCCCACCCCTGACCGGCGTGCGGTTCTCGGTGTTGGCGTTCGGCGACTCGAACTACGCCGACTTCTGCGGACACGGCCGCAAGCTCGACGAGCGCATGGCCGAACTCGGCGCCGACCGCATCATCGAGCGCGCAGATTGCGAGCCGGACTACGAGGAGACCGCGAACGCCTGGCTCGACTCGGTGAGCGCGCATCTCGGTGACGGCCCGGTCGGCACGCCGGCCGACCGCCCCGTCGGGGCCACCACCCGGCTCGTCGACCGCGCGTCGGCTGCCACCGTCGAGTACGGGAAGAAGACCCCGCTTATCACGTCACTCGTGCGCAACACGCCGCTCAACGCGGCGGGATCGAGCAAGGACGTCCGACAGTTCGGCTTCCACCTGCCGGAGAACACCCTGACCTACTCGGCCGGCGACGCGTTGGGGGTGTGGCCCCGCAACAGCCCGCACCTGGTCGACGAATGGCTCGACGTCACACGTCTCGACGGCGACACCGTCGTCGAGATCGGCGACGGGGGCGCTCGTCCTCTACGTCAGGCGCTGCGTGACGACCTCGAGATCGCCCGGATCACGCCGGACCTGCTGCGGTTCGTCGTCAAGCGCACCGCCGACGTCGATCTCGAGGCGATGATGCTGCCGGAGAACCGCGAGACCCTCGCCGACTGGACCTGGGGACGACAGTCGGTGGACCTGCTCGGGATGCACCCGGTCCACGCCTCGGTCGACGAGTGGCTCCGTGTGCTCAAGCCGATGCAACCCCGGCTCTACTCCATCTCGTCGAGTCCGCGGTGCAGCCCCGACGAGGTTCAGCTGACGGTGGCCGCAGTGCGATACAACGTGCACGGCGTCGCCCGACGAGGAGTGTGCTCGACCTACCTCGCCGATCACGCCGACGGCGACGACATCGGAATCTTCGTGCAGCCCTCGTCGCATTTCCGTCCGCCCGCGGATCCGGAGACGCCGATGATCATGGTCGGGCCCGGGACGGGCGTCGCACCGTTCCGGGCGTTCCTGCAGGAAAGACGAGCGCTGAGCCACACGGGCCCGAACTGGTTGTTCTTCGGTGAGCAACACGTCACCAGCGACTTCTACTACCGGGACGAACTCGAGGACCTGCTCGACGAGGGTCACCTGTCGCGACTGGACGTGGCGTTTTCGCGCGACCGGTCCGAGAAGGTCTACGTGCAGGATCGGATGCGCGAGCACGGCGCCGAACTGTGGGACTGGCTCAACCGCGGGGCGTCGTTCTACGTGTGCGGGGACGCCACGCGAATGGCCAAGGATGTCGACGCGGCCCTCAAGGGAGTCGTCGCACAGTTCGGCAGACTCGCCCCGAGCAGTGCCGACGCTTACGTCAAGGCGCTCGCAGCCGACAAGCGGTATCTGCGCGACGTCTACTGAACGGTCCGTTGCGGTCGCTGCGACGGCTAGCCTGGACCGGTGACAGTGATGAGCACCGTGTTCTTTGCTGTCGGCGACTCGATTGTGGTCGCCGGATGGATCTGGTCGCTGATGCGGGCCTGGCGAGCCGGACACGATCCGGACCTGGAACTGGCCATCGAGGCGGCTCGGCACGACCCGAAGGAATCGACGGCTCAGTTGCGTCGTGACGCCGTCGACTGGAAACACCGTCTGGAGAACCGGGCGTCGTACCCGGCCTTCGCCTCGGCCGTCGTCAGCGGCATCACGCTGGGGTTCAGTGGCAACGCGGTCGGCCGCGGTACCGGATACACCGACACCTGGATCATCAGCGCCGCTCTGTTGATCGCATCTCTTGCGGTCGCCTTCTCGGCGCGATTGATCACGGCCAAACGCATCCAGCGGCGCCTGCCCGAGCTACTTGGTCGATAAGTGTCTAGTGCGTCGGCAGCACGCACGCGGTGTCGAGGCCCAGGACCCGGTTGAGTCGACCGAACGCGAGCCAGGAACCCAGGCACATGCTCAACTCGACGATCTCGTTCTGGGAGTAGTGCGTCTTCATCCGCGCCCAGAAGTCGTCGTCGATGCCGTGATGGTCGGTCGCGTATCGCTCGGCGTACTCCGCGGCCAGACGCGTGCGGGCGTCGAAGGCGTCGGTGGTCCGCCACTGCGCCACCGACTCGTCGAAGCCCACCTCGACCGTGCGCCCGTCCCGGTCGGTGCGCCAGTCCTGACAGAAGACGCATCCGTTGATCTGTGCGATGCGCAGTCGCGCGGCCTCGAACTCGCGGAGCCCCAGGGTCGTGTCGGAGTAGACCTTCAACGACAGGGTCGCCGCGGCCGGCCCGATGCCGGGCACCATCTCGCCCCAGACGTAGGTGATGGGGTCCTTGCCCTCGGGTACGTCCACGATCATGCCGGTGCCTTCCGTGAGAGTTTTCCCACCGCCGGGGACAGCGGGATGTCGAGGGCGTCGTAGAGACCCGGTGGTGCATCGCGCAACCACGGCAGCGCGTTGACCAGACGTCCGACCGCGGTCGCGTTCCCACCGGCCGCACGGTTGCCGTCCTCGTCGGTCGCCTCCACGGTGATCGCGATCCGCGGACGGCCCTCGACGATGACGATGTGCGCACCGTCGCCGCCGTCCGGGGGAGTGGGCCAGTCCGGCGCGCACGAGGGGTGGATGCGGGTGACGTGTTCGATGACGATCAACGGTTCGCCGTCGACGATCCCCTGCACCTCGAAACGCAACGCGCCCTGCGTTCCCCGCTCGAAGGTGCCCATCCGGACCGTCTCGATGGTGTCGTCGAGGGCACGGCGATCGAGGGTCTCGCGGATCTCGTCGATCTCCACACCGAGCGCCCGGGCGATCAGACGGATCTGACCGCCCCACACCATGGTCGGGACCGTGGCCGCCACCATCGGCGGGTCATAGTCCATCGGCTGCCCCATGCCGATGAGGTACCGGACCGAGTCCGGCTGGTCATAGGTCGTGTAGTCGAAGATCTCCTGGCAGCGGACCTCGTCGACAGCCGAGGCGAGACCCGTCGCGAGGACGGGCAGGATGTCGTTTCCCCATCCGGGATCGACGCCGGAGACAAAGAGGCTGCCGCCTCCCGCGGTGATCGCCGCGTCGACCGGTCCGCGGATCTCCGGCGGCGCAGACGCCGGATCGTAGAGGGCGTAGAGCGACGGGGTGACCACGATCAGGCCGCGCGCCAGCGCGCCGACGATGTCGGCGAGGGCGTCGTCGGGACGGATGTCGCCGGACGCCGCGTAGACCACCGCGGTGGCGGTCGCGAGCGTGGCGTCGACCTCATCGGTGGCGATCACTCCCAGCGACCGTCCGAGATCCGCCAGGTCGCCGGCATCGCGTCCGACCTTCGCTGCGCTGTGCACGATCACGCCGACCAGCTCGAGATCGGGATGCGCCTCGACCGCGCGTATCGAGGCTCGCCCCACGTTCCCCGTACCCCAGACCACGGTCGGGATCGTCGGCTTCGTACTCATGTCCGAACTGTATAGAACACGTTCTAGTTTTGGGTATGATCGGTCGATTCCAGCCGGTCAGCCGAGCGTCTCGACGCCGACACACGGTGTGACGGATCACATGGCCGGACGGTAACGGCAATTCACGGATCAGCGATATCAAATCGAACCACCCGGCCCGACCCTGGCGCGGGAACCCAGCGACGGGAGAGGACGCCGATGACCGACGTCCAGACCGCGCCCCCACGCTTCGACGAGGCCTCCGCCGACGTCCTCACCTACCTCCGTCAGGCAATCCCCATCGGGACCTGGACGGTCACCCGGTTCGACGGCGAGCGTCAGATCTACCTGTCGGTGGACGACACCGACCTGGGCCTGTCCTCGGGCGACTCGGTGGCATGGTCGGACTCGATGTGCCAGTACTCGGTGACCCGCACCCGGCCGACCTTCGTCGACAACCCGCACGCCGTCGCCCGGTACGCCGCGATCATCGAGAAGTCCGGACTCGACGTGGAGTCCTACGTCGGTTACCCGCTGACGACCTCCGACGGGAAGCTGTTCGGCACGCTGTGCGGATTCGGTCGTCACCGTCTTCCCGAGACCGCGGAGAGCAACGAGGACCTGATCGTGTTGCTCGCCTCGCTGCTCGCGCGCATCCTCGAGGCCGATCTCCAGGCCACCGCAGTCGCCCGGGCGTTGGAGGCCGCTCGACGCAACGCCGACACCGACGCGTTGACCGGTCTCGTCAGTCGCAGCGGGTGGCAACGCCTCCTCGAGGACGAGGAGGCGCGGTTCCGTCGGTTCGGCGATCCCGGCGCGGTCGTGATCATCGACCTCGACGACCTCAAGGAGGTCAACGATCTGCAGGGCCATCACGCCGGAGACGACCACCTGCGATCGATCGCCACGATCCTGACCGACGTGGTCGTCGAACCCGGGATCATCGCCCGGATCGGCGGCGACGAGTTCGCGATCCTGCTCACCGACGCCACCGCGACGATCGTCGACGACGTGGTGGCGCGTCTCCGGCGGGCGATCACGACACGTCACGTGTCCGCGTCGATGGGATTCGGCCTCTACTCGATCACCGAGGGACTCGACGGCGCCTGGCGTGCGGCCGACGCCGCCATGTACATCGACAAGATGTCCAAGCGGCCGTTCCGGGAGAACACCGGAGACCGCGCCGCCGTCGTCGACTGAAGGGTCATCGCGGGTGACCCGTTTGTGTTTCGCGTCCGGACTTCGACACAGTTGTGCCGTGAGAACAGAACCGACACCTTGCACCGGAGGCGCACACGCATGGGGACACTGATCATCGTGGTGACCGCCGTACTCGCCGTCTTCGTTCTCCTCGGCGGCGCGTGGTTCGCGATCGATTCGACGATGCGTGTCCGGCGGTTCGCCCGATCGACCGACCTGGTCCCCGGGCGCCCTGGACGAGCGCCTGCGGAGTGGACGACCTCGGATTCTCCCGAGGCCGTCGCGCACCGCCGGATCCGCTATGCGATCGCCACCGTGCACGAGAACCCGACCCTGACGTCCACACCGTCGGTGACCGCTGCCCTCACACGACTCGACGACGAGGTGTTCGCCCTCGACGACCGCCTGATCGCCGCCGCGCACCCGGAGAACGCAGATGCGCTGCGACGCATCGGTTTCGCCGTCGACGAGCTCGAGTCATTGGCCGGCCGGCTGGCCTATGCCTCGCCGCAGGCGGCCGAGCCCGTCATCGATGCGGCGATCGCGTACCTCCGCGACCCCGTGGAGCGGCCGGACGTCGACGCCGACAGCGACAACGACTGACCGGGACGGTGCGTCCGGACGAGATCAGCTGGTGAAGTACCGCGGCGGATCCGGCACGGCCGGCGGGATCAACGTGCCGCCCGCGGTCGGGTCCCCGGGCGCCGAGTCGTGACCGGCCACGATCGCCGTCGCGTGTTCGGTGGTCGTCACATCGTGGGCTCGGGCCAGACGGGTCAGTTCCTGCCGCGCGGCGTCGGGGTCGATGCCGCGCGCCGCGGCGATGATGCCGATCGCGAAGGCCATCGACGCGCTACCCTCCAACACCCGACCGACCGCGGTCGATGCGTGGTCGCGGCGCTCACGAGCGGTGCCCACCGTGAGCGCGAGAGCGGTCAGATCGGCGAGCAACTGTCCGAGTCCGTTGGGACGCCCGACACCCCACGGCTCCGAGGTGTGGATCACGACCGATCCGAGGACGACCGACAGCGCGTTGATCGGATAGGCGCGAACCGATCGCATCCCCAGCAGCGCGGCGCGTTCCCGGTAGGCCGGCCACCGGGTGTCGTCGGCGATCTCGGCCATCATCGTCGTCGCCCCACCCAGGGCGCTCTCCAGTCCCGGGCCGGTCGAGTTCAGCATCTGGTCGGCCTCCCGCCGATCGGCCACGGACTCGGCCACGATGTGTGCGGCGCGCGACGGCGCGCCGAGGACGTACGGGTCGACCAGGACCACCGTGGCGGAATACGCCGTCAAGCCCTCGCGGGCGTACCGAGCCACCGTCTGCATCACCACCGGCAGATCGAAATCGCCGGTCAGCGTGCTCGCCAGGTCGGCGATCGCCACCCGCGACTGTTCGTCGGTCACCGTGGCCGCCCGCGCACGTCGTCGGATCTCATCGGATCTCCTCGGTGCCGTCGAACGTGCCGCGCGTGTCGAGTCTGCGGGCGACGATGTCGTCGGCGACGTCCTTGATCGAACGACCGGTCTGGAACGCGTGCGCGCGCAGACGCGCCATGGCCTCGATGGTGGGAACATGTAGCTGCACGGCGACCATCCCCGAGGCCAGATAGACCTGGGCCCGCGAATTCGCCCCCTGCGCAACGACTTCGTCGGCAGCGAGCCATTCGGCCACGCGGGCGGCGTCGCTACCGGGACCGAGGTGGGCGATGACGGCGTCCCAGTTCTGCGCGATGGTCGTCGCCACGGTCTGAGCGCACAGTGCCGCCACGCGTGATTCGTCCTCGGCCAGTGGGCCCGCGGACCGTCGGTACAGTTCGAGCACACCCAGGGGCCGTGTGCCCGCGTTGACGGCGAAGGCGAAGACCGCCCGCACACCGACCGCGCGCGCCTCGGCGGTGAACATCGGCCACCGTCGACTCGCGACGTCGGCACCCATGTCGGGGACGAGCTGCGGACTGCCCGCCGGGGAGAAGACATCCAGACACGGCCCCTCGCCGAGGGTGAACTGCAGCTCGTCGAGGTGATACGACATCGCGTCGGTGGCACGGACCAGATCGCGGACCCCGGTCGACTCGGTGAGCAGGGCTATCGCCGCGCCGTCGACGCCGGTCAGACGCGCCGCTGTCCGGCTGAGATCTCCCAGACCCGAGAACAGGCTCCGGTCGGCCGTCGGCATCGGGCCAGGAGTTCCGGAACCGGCGTCATCGGGTTCGCGGCGATCGAACTGATGCGGGCGATCGACCATGCGAGCCCCCGACATCGTCGTCATACTCGCGAAACCCGCACGATCCGGCGGGATCGGGTCAGCCTAACACCGGCGCCGGTCGGTATCGGTCGAGACGAGAGTCCGGCTCAGGCGCGGCTGGTGTGTTGCCGGGCACCGAGTTCGACGGGCAGGTGCGCCCACCCGTTGAGCACCCGTGTGTCGCGCTTGGTACCGACACCGGCGGGGCGCAGGTCCGGGAAGCGATCGAACAGCGAGCGCAGTCCCACCTCGGTCTCGGCCCTGGCCAGTGCGGCCCCGAGGCAGAAGTGCCGACCACCCGAGAAGGACAGGTGCTTACCGGCGTTCACGCGTGTCACGTCGAACCGGTCGGGGTCGTCGAACACCTTCGGATCGCGGTTCGCGCCGGCGAGCACGAGGATCGCGAGATCACCCTGATCCATCCGGACACCGGCGACCTCGACCGGGGACTTGGCGACACGGGCGGTCATCTGCACGGGCGCCTCGAGACGCAACATCTCGTCGACGGCGTTGGGCCACAGGGACGGATCCTCGTGCAGGGCGTCGAGCTGGTCCGGGTTGCGCAGGAGGAGGTCGATACCGCTGCCGAGGATGTTGACCGTGGTCTCGAACCCCGCTGCGAGCACGAGTCCGGCGACTCCGAGCAGTTCGGTGTCGGTCAACGACACCCCGTCGTCGGAAGCCCGGATCAGTTGGCTGAACAGGTCGTCGCCGGGAGAGCGGCGCAGCGCGGCCAGATGATCGGACAGCCAGGCGTTGAATCCGACGAGCCCGGTCTCCACCTCGGAGAACTGCGTCCACGTCAGACCGATGTCGAGGCTGGGCGCGGCGAGTTCGCCGAACTCCAGGACACGCATCCGATCGGCATCGGGGACGCCGAGGATGTCGCTGATGACGGCGACCGGCAGCAGAGCGCAGTACCGCTCGACGATGTCGACGGGCGCGGTGGTCTCGGCGAGGTCGTCGAGCAGGGCGTCGGCGGTCTCCTGGACACCCGCCCGCATCGCCTCGACGGCCCGGGCGGTGAACACCGACGACACCAGCCGGCGGTACCGCGTGTGATCCGGCGGCTCGACGGCGAGCAACGACGGGGGCCGCAGCGGGTGCAGAGCGTCTGACCGGGTGTGTTTTTCGATCCATCTCAGGGGCGCGGGCAGCCGGGACCCGAGGATGATGGTGCGGAAGTCGTCGGAGCGCAGTGTCTCGAACACGACGGAGTGATCGACGGTGATGGCGGCCAGCGCGGTCTCGACGAGCGGTCCCTTGGCACGGATCTCGGCGTAGACCCCCGACGCATCGGCACGTGTCGCCGGATCGGCGATCAGCTTGGCCTGTGGATCACCGGCCGCGGCTGCCCGTTTGGCGAGAAAGCGGATGAACCCGTGCATGGCGACCCACCTGGCCGCCGATCGCATCGACATCGTGCCCATGATTCGCGATCGGGTGGCGCAGCGCAATGATCGGAGTTCAGTACACCTGCACGCAGAAGGCTCGCGAGACCGCGGTCGCCAGTGCCGTCCGGCGCCGACGGTGCAGGGCGGGATCCTCGGACTCGGTGGCGGTGTGCACGATCGCCGACTGAGCCCAGGTCGCGGCCATCGCGATCAGCATCGACCACAGGTCTGCCGGGTCGATGTCGTCGACCACCACCCGCCGGCGCTGCGCATCGGCGATGTCGGCGAGGACGTCGACATCATGGTCGGGTACGTCGGCGAACAGCGCCCCGTGCGGGGTCCGCTCCAGTCGCGCCCAGGTCAACAGTCGGACCAGGTGAGGGTCGCCGAGATACATGTCGTAGTAGCGCGCCGCGTATCCGGGGAGATCATCGGCGTCGAACGGAGTCCTCCCGACATCCGACTCGACGCTCGACGTGAAGACCACGTCGAACAGCTCGTCCTTGTTGCCGAAGTAGCTGTAGATGAGCGACTTGTTGGCCTGCGCGCGTGCGGCGATCCGATCCACCCGCGCACCGGCGATGCCGTGGTCGGCGAACTCGACGGTTGCTGCGGCGAGGATGCGCTCGCGAGTGGCTGCGGAATCTCCCATGCCGGGGATTCTAGCCGTATCCAACCGGTTGGTTGCGTAACACCCGATTCCGGTCTAGCGTAATTCCAACCAGTTGGTTGGGAAATTCTCAGACCGTCACGATCCGAGGAGAATGCGTGCGTTCCACGACCGGATACCGAGCCACCGCGCCGGATCAACCGTTGCGCCGATGGGATTTCGAGCGTCGCGACCTTCGACCCGACGACGTCGCGGTGCGGGTGACCCACTGCGGTGTCTGCCACACCGATCTGCACGCCCGACTCGCGGTCACCGCGGGGGACGAGGCGAGCGCCGTCGTTCCCGGCCATGAATTCGTCGGAACGGTCAGCGAGGTGGGGACGGCGGTGACCGACTTCTCGGTCGGTGACGCAGTCGCGGTCGGCAACATCGTCGACTCCTGCGACGTGTGCGACATGTGTCGGGCCGGGCAGGAGAACTTCTGCCGGGAGTTCCCCACCCTCACCTACGGGGGCACCGACCGCCAGGACGGGTCGACGACCCGAGGTGCTTTTGCCGAGGAATACGTCGTACGGGACCGTTTCGTCTATCGCCGACCGGCAAATCTCGATCCCGCAGCGGTCGCACCGCTGATGTGTGCGGGCATCACCGTGTGGGAGCCGATGCGCCGGTGGAACGTCGGCCCCGGCGTACGCGTGGGGGTGGCAGGCATCGGCGGGCTGGGGCATCTGGCCGTGAAGTTCGCGCATGCACTCGGCGCGTCGGTCACCGTGTTCACCACCTCGGCCACCAAGGTCGCCGAGGCGTCGGCTCTGGGAGCGGACGCGGTGGTCGTCTCGACCGACGACTCCGCGATGGCTGCTCAGGTCGGTGCACTGGACCTGATCGTCGACTGTGTCCCGGTCGAACACGACCTCGCGCCGTACCTGCGGTGTCTGGCCCTGGACGGGACGCTGTGCTCACTGGGCCACCTCGGTCCGGCGTCGGTGGACGTCGTGGACCTGTTGATCGGGCGGAAGAGTCTGAGTTCGGCGGGAAGCGGAGGTCGGCGACACACCCAGGACATGTTGGATTTCTGTGGTGAGCACGGCATCACCGCCGACGTCGAGACCCTGCCGTCGGCACAGGTCGACACCGCGCTCGATCGATTGTCGCGCAACGACGTACGGTACAGGTTCGTGTTGGACATGTCCGACCTCTAGATCAGCGGACCGGGGTCTGACGCACAGCGGAGGCACACCATGACGGCGGTACTCGAGGACTATCGACGATGGCGGGCCCTCGGGGAGGGCGGCCTACCGGCGAATCCGGTCGGCTGGTTGGTGGCCAGGATGTTGCGGCCGTGGGGACGGGACACGATCGCCGTCGACGCGCCGACCGACGCCTCCCCACGCGACTTCACGCTGCCTCAGCGCAGCGGGGATCGGCCGACGATCGCACCGTATCCGATCCCGCATCGAGAGCTGCACGACGTCACCACGCCCGACCGGATTCGGGCCCTGGCCGAGCACGTGGCCGCGTTCGCCGCAGGCGACCGTAGTCCGATGATCAACGCCACGAGCAGGTTCGAGCGACATGGCGATGCGTTGTTCGTGCGCGACGCCACCACGGCCGCCCCCTGGATCGCGCAGTCGCGGGGTGAGGTCGCCCATGTCCACGGCACTCAGGGGTCGCTGCACGTCGTGGCCGATCCAGCGGACGTTTCCGAGATCATCACGCGCGGGTGGGGAGAACGACACCCGCTGGCCGGGCGCCCGATCATCGGGCTGCCTGATTCCTACCTGTTCCTCTACGCGCCCCGGGACGAGAGCGATCTCGAACAACTGGAACGGATCATCGACCGGGTGGTCGCGACCGCGCGGTGACGCCGGTCGGCTCACCCTCTCTCCGGGGCCCCGACCGTGTTCGTGACCGAACCGATGCCCTCGATGTCGAGGGTCACCGCGTTGCCGGGCCGTATCCACCGGTCGAGTTCGAGTCCGCATCCGGACGGGAGGGTTCCGGACGCGAGAAGCTCACCGGCGTAGAGGTTCTCGCCCTTGCTCGCGTAGGCAACGGTCTCACCGGGGGGAGTAGCGGAGTCCCGCGGTGCTCGTCGTCGACCAGGTCTCGTCGTCGACGACCACCGAGGCGGTCAACGCATCGATCCGGGGCAGGATCTCGTCGGCGGTGACGACCACCGAGCCCATCGAGCTGGCGAAGGTCTTGGTCTTGACCACCGGTCCGAAGGATCCGTTGCGCTGTTCGTCCCACTGGACGTCGCGGGCGCTGACGTCGTTGAAGACGACGAACCCGCCGATGGCGTCGGCTCCCTGGACTTCGGTCGCGTTGCGCACCGGACGGTCCACGATCATGGCGAACTCGAGTTCGAAGTCGAGCGCATCGGTGTAGGAGGGCCACGGCAACGAGGCGCCGTCGGCGACGATGCTCAGATGATTGCCGGTGTAGTAGAGCGGATGTCGGCCGAAGGATGCGCCGGGCCGAAGGGCGGGGAAATCCCGTCGGGTGAGCGTCTCGTAGGCGCGGATGGCGGGCATCGCGACTGGCAGATTGCGTTTCACGAGTTGGTGGGCGGCCTGACTCCAGTGTTGCTCCCAACCGAGGAAGCACCGTAGCGAGAGGGGCTGGTACGGCAACGACCCCGCAGGGTCGTCGACGATGCCGACCCCCTCGGCGATCGCGACGTCCATCAGGCGCATCGCCATGTCGCGCCCGCGCTCGCGGGACGCGAGGAAGGTGAGCAGATCGGTGGTCGACCGACCGCGGACGTCCGGCTCGAAAGCCGCCGCGGCGACATCGATGTCGATCCACGCACCGGAGCTCTCGTGTCGGGTCGCGAGAACGTCGGTGGTTCCAGTGGACACGCGCCTGATCTTCATGGATCCCCCGATGACATGCGAACGCAGACGGACAGTCGGCGAATTGCAGACGAATCTACATCGTCTGTCGGCGCACCGTCTCCGCCGCGACGGTTCAGTTCGGTGCGGCGATGCCGTCCAGTACGGCGATCTCATCCTCCGGCAGGACGAGCCCGGCGTTGGCGATGTTGTCACGCAGATGAGCCACCGACGAGGTACCGGGGATCAGCAGGATGTTGGGCGAGCGTTGCAGCAACCAGGACAGGGCGACCGCCATCGGCGTCGTGTCGAGCCGGCGCGCGACACCCGCGAGTTCCTCGGACTGCAGCGGCGAGAACCCACCGAGCGGGAAATACGGAACGTAGGCGATGCCCTGCGCGGCAAGCGAATCCACCAGTTCGTCGTCGACGCGATGCGCGATGTTGTAGAAGTTCTGCACGCAGACGACCGGGGCGATCGACTGTGCCTCGGCGACCTGCTCCGCGTTGACCGTACTGACGCCCAGATGCTTGATCAGGCCTTCCTGCTGAAGCTCGGCGAGCACCGTGAACGGTTCGGCGATGGAACCGGCCGCAGGACTGTCGAAGTCGCCGACGCGCAGGTTGACGACATCGATCGCGTCGAGACCGAGACGTTCGAGGTTGTCGTGCACGGCTTTGCGCAGTTGATCCGGTTCGCGTGCCGGCGGCCACCCACCCTTGTCGTCACGCAGTGATCCGACCTTGGTCACCAGGTGCAGCTCGTCGGGGTACGGGCGCAACGCCTCGGCGATGATCTCGTTGGTGACGTGGGGACCGTAGAAGTCACTCGTGTCGATGTGGTTGATCCCCGCTGCGATGACCTCCTGGAGGACCTCGATCGCGGCGGCCCGATCGGCCGGGGGGCCGAACACGTGCGGCCCGGCCAACTGCATCGCGCCGTAGCCCATCCGTGTGACCGTGAGGTCGGGTGCCATCGTGAAGGTTCCACCGGGAAGTGTCGTCGTTGCCATGACCTCAGCCTCCACCATTTCCGGCCGGCGTGACAGGACCCGCCGGTCCAAGGATGGGCGGGGCATGGGTCTGTCGGGTGTGGGTGTCGGGATCGGTGGTGGCTGCACAACCACCGTTCGGCGACGCCGCACCGTGGCGAACTGGCACCATCGGGACCTGTGAGCAGAACCGCCTCGTTCGTCCGCGTCGGTGTGGCCTACGTGATCGCCATCGCCGTGGCCGCGGCGTGGCTGGTGGTCGGCCCCACCACCGACCTCCTGTGGCTCGACGCCCTCATCGCCGACGTCCTGGGCACGTTGGTGATCTTCGTGTTCAGCCGCGTCCACCACAATTCGAGTTTCTACGACGCCTACTGGAGTGTCGTCCCACCGCTGCTGTTGATCTACTGGTGGGCCGAAGGCGGGCTCGGCATCGACTCGCCGAGAGCGTGGCTGGTGTTCGCCGTGGTGCTCCTGTGGGCGGTCCGCCTCACCGCGAACTGGGCCAACGGCTTCCCGGGTCTGCACCACGAGGACTGGCGATACGGGCTGCTGCGCGGGAACGCCGGCCGTTGGGAGTTCGTCACCGACCTGGTCGCGATCCATCTCATCCCCACGGGCCAGGTCTTTCTCGGCATGCTGCCCGTCTACGTCGCCGTGACGCACACCGGTGACGACCTGCTCTGGCTCACCGCGATCGCGACCGTTCTCGGTGTCGCGGCAGTCGTCCTCGAGTTCGTCGCCGACCGACAGATGCTGCTCTTCGTTCGCACCCGCACCCCCGGGCAGGTGATGAACCGCGGCCTCTGGAGTTGGTCTCGCCACCCCAACTACTTCGGCGAGTTCGGATTCTGGTTCGCGCTGGCGCTCTTCGGGGTCGCGGCCGCACCCGCCGACGCGTGGTGGTTGTTCATCGGCGCGCTCGCGATGTTGGCGATGTTCCTCGGTGCGAGCATCCCCATGATGGAGACGCGCAGCCTCGAGCGCAGGCCGGAGTACGGCGAGGTCACCGCCCACGTGTCGCGGTTCGTTCCCCGTCCACCACGTCGGGTGTCGGTGTGAATCGCCCCCGGGTGCTCGTCGCCGGTCTCGGCGACACCGGTGTACTGACCGCGATCCACCTCGCGCGGCATGTCGACGTCGTCGGCATCTCGGCGAAGCCGGCGCTGGTCAGCGGACAGGAGCTCGGCCGCAGGCTGGCCCACCCCGATGACTGGGCGCGCGACTACCGGATCGGGTTCGATCGGTTCCGCGGTCTCGATCGCATCCGGACCGTGCACGGGTCGATGACCGGTGTGGATCTGGATGAGCGAGCGGTCAGTGTTGTGCTCGCCGACGGGTCATCGGGTATCGAGCCCTACGACGCACTGGTCATCTCGACGGGGGTCACCAACGGCTTCTGGCGCCGACCGACCCTTCAGTCGACCGCCGAGGTGGACAGCGGTCTCCGGGCCGCACACGACCGGCTGGCGTCCGCCGGATCGGTGGCCGTTCTCGGCGGGGGCGCGGCGGCGGTCAGCACTGCGGCCAACCTCGCCGCGGCGGAGCCGGGTCGCACGATCGACCTCTACTACCCGGGTGAGCGCGCGCTCCCCGCGCACCACCGACGGACCTGGTCGAGGGTCGAACGACGCCTGCGCAGCCTCGGGGTCGGCCTCCACCCCGGGCATCGGGCGGTCGTACCGGAGGGCTTCTCCTGTGACCGCATCACCGACTCCGCCGTCGAATGGAGCACGGGGCAGTCGCCGGCGCATGCGGACGCGGTCGTCTGGGCCATCGGCCGGGTGCGCCCGAACACCGAATGGCTGCCCGCGGAGCTGCTCGACGACGACGGGTTCGTCCGGGTCGGCCCCGATCTGTCGGTGCCGGATCGTCCCGGGGTCTTCGCCGTGGGCGACGTCGCCGCCACCGACCCACTGCGCGGGTCGGCGCGCAACCGGGCCGATCGCCTGCTCGCGCGCAACGTGCGGGCCCACCTCGCAGGTCGCCCGCTCCGTCGCTACCGCCCCCGGAGCCGGAGGTGGGGTTCGGTCCTCGGGGCACAGGCCGACGGACTCGAGGTGTTCACGCCGTCGGGCCACGGCGTCCGGTTCCCGCTGTGGTCGGTCGAGCGCATCCTGCAGCCCTGGATAGTGCAACGCGCGATCTACGGAGGCGTTCGGCGGCCCTCGGCGGCCCTCGTCACGGACCCGCAGGTCAGCGACCGCGCGCGCCCCGCTCGGCGAGACGCTTGAAGTTCAGCAGTTGCCTCCGGGCCATCACTAGATCGCCGATGCTGATCACGGGGCGCGTGACACCACCCCCGGACATCACGACCTTCAGCAGCAACCGGGTGGTGTGTTCGTCCACGGCCACCAGGTCGTAGGACATGACCGCCCCGAGGATCCGGCCGGTCAGACTCGTCCCCGGCGTGACGGCGAGGATTGTTCCGCACGGACGCGTCGCGGCCCTCGTGAAATGTTCTCCGACAACCGGTTCCGGCATCGACACCAGGTCCCGCGGCGATGTGCGACCCAGGTTGTCGATCCAGTCGTACGAGTACGGAGCGAGCCGGATCTGGGACACCCACGGCCACAACCGCGTCCGCGCGACGTCCACCGTGACACCGCGCCACGCCTGCAGCGCCGGCGCCGTGACGATGTCGTCACACGGGTAGTGCCGGGCGACCTCCTCGTCGCTCACGTTCCAGCGGTCGCCGATCACGGGGAGCCCCGGTGCATCTCGTGCGACATCGACGAAGCATACGACGCCCCTCTCGGCGTGGCCGCCGGATCATCGCTCTCGATGCGCGGGGACCCCACTGCGGCGATAATCAGGCGAGTTCGTGTGGGTGAGGAGGCATCAGGGTGGGAGACGACCTCGGGACGGACGGTGTTCGGCTGCCGCGGCGGACCTTTCTGCGGTACGCCGTCGGTGCCGGCGCCGCGGCGGGCGCGACCGCGGCGATCACGCCGGCGAACGCAGCCCCGGCCGGCCCCGACTGGGCAGCACTACGCACCCGACAGGACTCGGTCGTCACCGCGTCCGACGGGGCACGATTCTCCGAGGCCACCGCCGTCTTCAACACCCGATACGACTCGACCGTCCCCGCCGCCGTCGTGCGACCGCGCACGACCGGTGAGGTCGCCCGCGCAGTGTCCTTCGCGTCCCGACGGCGGATACCGGTCTCGGCTCGCGGCGGCGGACACTCCTACATCGGCGCGTCGGCGGCCGACGGTGCACTCGTCATCGACATGCGATCGTTGTCGTCGCCCATCGCCTACGACGAGACCACGCAGACGGTCTCCGTGACCCCGGCCACGACACTGTTCGATCTGCAGACGTTCCTGCACCGGTCCGGGCGGGCACTGCCGGTGGGCACGTGCCCGACGGTGGGGATCGGCGGCCTGACACTGGGCGGCGGAATCGGTGTCGACACCCGCGAACACGGTGTGACCTGCGACCGGCTCGTCGCCGCCACCGTCGTCCTCCCCGATGGCCGGATCGTGTCGGTGTCGCGGCAACGTCACGCGGACCTGCTGTGGGCGTTGCGCGGTGGCGGAGGCGGGTCGGTCGGGCTGGTCACCTCGATGACCTTCCGTACCCACGCGGCGACCGGGAAGGATCTCGTTCTGCTCGGGTTCGCCGAGGAGGAAACGGCCGATGTCATCGCCGCGTGGGCGTCATGGCTGCCCACGGTGGAGCCCACGGCCTGGGTGGGCGTGAACGTCGAGTCCGATCGTGCCGGTGGTCTCCGATGTGGCGTTCTGATCGCCGCCCCGACGGGGGCAGGCCCCGACCTCGCGGCGCGGTTCGCCGCCGCGGTCGGTGTCACGCCGATCTCCACCGCGGCGGAGACCCTGGACGCCGACGGGGTGTTGCTGCGACTGGCCGGCGGCAGCCCGACGACGCCCCGCCACGGGTTCACCGCGGGTTCTGACGTCGTGGCCACCATCCCCGCTGCCACAGCGCGTGCGATTGTCGCGGTTGTGCGGTCCCGATCAGCTTCGGGCGCAGCTGGTTCGGTGATCATCGACCCCATCGACGGCGCCGTGGGATCGGTCCGACCGGGCGCCTCGGCGTTCCCGTGGCGTCGTCACCTCGCAATCGTGCAGTGGTTCGTCGACGTCGCTCCGGGTGGGTCCTATGAGTCCGCGACCTCATGGATCGCCGACGCGCACGAGGCGGTGCGACCGGCCTCGGCCGGCGCGTACGTCAACTACGTCGAGCCAGGAGATGAGCCGAGTCGCTACTTCGGGGCCAACCTCCCACGTCTGCGAGCGACGCGCGCCTTCTACGACCCGACCAGGGTGGTGCGATCCTCCACCGAGGCAGGGACGGTGTCGGCCTCGCCGCCGGGCGCGTAGTCGCCGGTGGCGGCGACGGAGGAGAAGATCTGCAGGATCTTGTCGACGTAGCGACCGATCGACTCGTCGGCCTCCACCGTGCCGGGATACATGAGGGTCATCACCGTGTACTCGGGGAAGCGATTGATCCACAGGAACACTTCTTCGGAGCTGCCGCGGTTGCCGAACACGCCGCCGTTGATGTGATCGAACATCTGGGCACCGGGCAGCTTGCGGACGTCGATGTAACTCACCATCGGGACGACCCACCCCTTCCCGACCTGCACCGGCGAATCGGCCGGGATCAGTTCGACGATCCGATGCAGTGACACCTCCGAGAGCGCCTTGCCGCGTTCGTAGGACGACTGCGTGTCGGCGACCACGCTGGTGAACGTCGAGTCGTCGGTGATGTCGACGGGTACCGGGATGAGGTTGGTGAACCACCCCACCGCGTTGAACTCCGCGGGGGAGGTCCTGGTGCTCTTCGGCGTCATACCGAAGTACGAGTCCGAGCCGGTGAACTCGTGGGCCGCCAGGCCGGCGACGGCCAGGACCGCCGAGTTGAATCCGGCACCCAGACCCCGACAGACGTCCTCGATCCGCTGTGCGGATTCCTCGTCCATGATCCGCACCGTGCGCAGGGCGCTGCGCGTGTATCCCTCGCTGTCCACCCCGAGATCCAGGGGAAAGGTCGGCAGGCGTCCGCCGTTCTGCGCGAGCAGTTCGATCCACTGGCTGACCTGGGGGTCGTCGACGGTCAATGCCTCCGTACCCGCCCGCTCCCGTCGGCAGTAGTCGACGTAGCTGCCCGCCTGCTGAAGCCCGTGCGGGTTGCCGCTCACGTGTGAGCCGTACAGAGCGATCAGATCGACGCACGCCAGGGCCTGTGAGATCCCGTCGGAATTCAGATGGTCGACGGCGAAGTAGACCGTGAAGTTCCCTTCGCGCTCGATGGTCCCGAAGGTCAGGCAGTCCCAGTGGAACGGTCCCGGCGTCTTGGCCTGGACATGGTCCCGGATGGATCCGCTGTCGCCGAAGTGTCCGTACCGGGTCGGGGTGAAGTCCACGACGTCGGCGTCGACGACATGGCGGGCGATCCGCTCGTCCGGTTCCACCGAGAACCAACTGAGGAAGGTGTCGTGCCTACCGACGAACTCGTTGATCGTGCGGGTCATGGCATCGACGTCGAGGGGCCCCTCCAGGTCGAACGAGATCAGGCACAGACGCGAGAACCGGAACCCCGCGTCCTCGTTGCGCCGTGCCGCGCGGAGATACTCCTCCTGCTGGTGCGACGGGGGAGCCGGGTGCACGGGGGCCTTGCTTGCCGTGGCGGTCGAGGCGGCGGACGCCGACCAGGTGGTGACGTGACCTGCGCTGGGAGCCCATTCGTCGATGAGGCCGAAATTGATCATTGCGTGACGGTTCCTTCGGATCGCACGAGGCAGAGCTTCGTGAAATGCGCTGTGTCGCACGACAAGACGAACATCCGACGGTGATCGTGCCCGCGCATCACTGATGAGACCCCTGGATGGTATCGCGCAGGGCAGATGCGGCCACCGCGATCAGCGTTGTGACAGTTCTCAGTCCGATCACTGCGAGCCTGGGACTTGTCCGAACCGGTTCTCTCACCAGCGGATACATCGGATCGCCGATCAGCGCAGACCATCACCGCGATCGACGATGATCATCCCCATCCCGGTCAACGACCGGTTCATCCGCCCGTCGGAGTCGATGTCCCAGTACTCACTGTGCGCCGAGCCCGAGAGGGATGAACCGGGATCGGAGGCGAAGACACGGCCCCCGAAATCGGTGTCGGCCGGACTCCTACCGTGGATGCCCTCGGTGATGCCGATGGGATCGCGCGCCGCGGTCGTCGCGTAGACGTGGTCGTCCATGTCCTCGGGTGCGATGCCGGTGAGCCTCAGCTCCGCCGGGGAATCCGGGCCGCCGACGCCGGGGCTGCCGACGAAGACCAGGTCGTCGGCGTCGAGAGCACGCCCCTGCGAGGCCGCCTCGCCGACGACCACCGTGCCGTAGCTGTGTCCGATCACCGTGTTGTGGGAGGGCTCGTCGCCTTCGTGAGTGGCGCGGAGCCCGGACGCGAACGTCTCGAGTGGACCCGCCGCGTGCGCCGCCGATGCAGGTCCCGCTGCCGACGCGAGGCCGGTGGGGGCGTCGTAGGCGTACCAGGCGATCACCGACGTCGCGGTCGTCGGATCAGCCCGCTCGGCCGCGGTCACCATCGCCGCTGCTCGATCTAATCCTCCCCGCACGTTGCCCGCGCCGGAACCCGTACCCGGGACGAAGGTGGCCACGTTGCGCGCGGTGTCGGGGTTGTTGACACCGATGGCCACCCGACCGCGTCCGTCGAGGTGCAGCAGCAGTCGGGGAGTCGACACGGTCGGGTCCTCGAGCGTCTCTTCTATCCCGTTCAGCGCGAGCTGCATTCGGATGACGTCGCCATACTCCCGCCGACGTCTTGTCTCGGTGACGTAGCCGCCGGGCCCCGGGGAGCGAGGGATCTGTCCGTCGACGATGTGCGGATGCGCCCGGAGGTATCGGGCGACCTTTCTGCTCTCCTCGCGCTGCAACTCGACCAGATGGCGTCGGTTGAAGTGATCGCGGTCGGCGGCCGGTATCCCGTCACGGTTGCCGATGGACCGATCGGAGTTCCACAGTTCGGCCTTCTCCACGGCGCTGAGCGTGTCCCAGAACCGGTTGAGTTCGAACGGATCACGGGGGAGCGCGGATCGTCGATCGACGATACGACGCACCTCGGGACGGATGGCGACCGGATGGGTCGCTCGCATCGACGCCTCCGCCAGCGTCTCGATCGCTCCCTTCAGGTGGGCTGCAAGGTCGGCGTCGGCGACACCGACCTCTGCGAGCACCGACGTCAAACGGCGCTGGTGCTCCGACGTCGACCGGGACGCGTCGGCGGTGACACTTGCGTCGGCCGGGATGCTCCCGCCTGGGACGGGCGGCGGATGGACCACACCGTCGTCACCGATGAGATATCCGAGCGACCGGATCGATTCCGCGGTGTCGCGGGCGGATTGGCACGCCCGGGTGAATGCCGGCCCGAGCCGGTTGATGCCGTCGGCGATGTCGAGGATCGCGATACCGAGTCGGTTCCCGAACCGGCGCTCCGAGGCCGTCGCCATCGCCGACGCGTCGGCCGAGTCGCCGCGCCACCACTCGCGAACTGCTTCGACATCCCTGGCGAGGACGTTCATCTCGTGATCGAAATCGTCGACGGCGCGATCAATCCCGACAGCCGCGACCGACAGCGACCCGCTGCCCTCGGCCCATTGACAGACCTGCGGCAGGGTCGGTGTCGGTGTCGTCACGGCGAGACCCCTCAGGCGGCGTCGGTCAGGGCACGGATGAGTGACGAATGATCGGCGTCGACGGCCCCCAGGATGTCGGCGGCTCGCCGGTTGGTCTCGGCGAGGGACTCGACCCGTGCGGCGACCACCGCGATCGCCGACTCCACCGCCGTACCCGCACGACCGCACAGCACTGCCGTCTGCGACCCGGCCAGGGCCCGATGGGCCTCGCGCAGAACGGATTGCAGATCGATGTCGCGAAGCGTTGTCGCCGAGCGGCGCTGCTTCTCGGCAAGTGATCGCAGCGAATCGAGGTCGGCCGAGAGGATGTGGTCCATGCCCGGGGACGCTACGGTCAGGTCCCGCCGGGGACAGGCGATGTCCTCGTGAATCGCGTCCCGCCCGTGCAGGTGTCCACAGTTCGCGTGCTGTCACCACCGGTTGTCGGTGGCCCCGTCGTCAGTCCCGCTTGGGGCGCTGGGCCGCGAAACCGACGGTGACGTCGTCGACGACCTTCATGGCGCCCATCAACTGCGAGTAGGGCTTGATCCCGAAGTCGCTCTGGCGCACCACGGTCTCGGCCGACAGGCCCCAGGAACCACCGAGATCCTCGACGATGAGATCAACGGTGTGCTCACGGCTGACACCGTGGATCTCCAGGGTCCCGCTCAGTCGGTAGCCGTCATCGGTCTCGTCCACCGCATGGGTTCGGAAACCGATGTGCGGGAATCGGTCTGCGTCGAAGGTCTTGAGGGCGTTGGAGCGCGCGATCGCCTTCTCCGGTCCGAGCAGCGGGGTGACGCCGCCCTCCCCGCCGACGACGTCGATCGAGTCGACCTCGGCGCTCAGTTCGACACCGGCCGGACGGTCACCGGACCACTCGACCTCCGCACGCCACCTGGTCACGGCGATGGTGAGTCGGTGCCCCATCTTGGAGGCTTTGCCGGTGACGCCGGTGTGCAGCTGCAACCGGCAGTCGTCCGACGGGGTGAAGGTGTAGCCCGATCCGGTCATACACGGACGGATTCAGTCGACTCGGCGGACTCGACCGCCGAGCGCTGACGCCAGAACACGAGCGCTGCGCTCGCGATGAGGAGCGCACCGGTGAACGAGATGATGTCGCCGACGAGGAGACCGAAGCCGCCGCGGACGATCACCCCGACTGCGATGGCGACGACGCCGACCACGATCGAGCGCACGGGGGTCTGGTCCCTCCACGAGACCATGTTGCGGCCGGTGGTCATGAGACTGATCGGGCTGCGCCGCAGCACCTCGACGATGAACACGGTCAGCGCAACGGTTGCCAGGTAGCCGATCAGCGCAACGAGCCAGGTCGGGTCGGCCCGGTGGTCGTCGATGGTGGGCTGTAGTTCGTTCAGCGCCAGCGCGTGCGCCAGATAGATCCCGAACGACCGGTCCGCCGCGGTCCGGAGGAAGGTGTCCGCTCGCGAACCGGGCCGACGCCGCTCCTTCCACATCGACCCCAGGCCGTACAGCATCGCGATGGTCGCGACGTAGGCGAAGGCGTTGTGCGGCATGAAGACGTTGGTCGCGCGGAACATCTCCTCGCCGACGTCGACCTTGTGTGCGAAGTAGACGAGCGTTGCGGCCAGAACGATGAGTCCGATGGAGAAGATGACCTTGCGCCACCGCACGGTGAAGGCGTGGGCCTTCTCGAAATGCAGTGCTGCGACGATGCCGGCGAGGACGAAGAACTGGTACGGCAGGATCGTGATGATCAGATGTGTCCAGACGACACCCTGGGGTCCCTCCAGGATGAACCCGCTCTGCGGTCGGACCATGAAGTACAACAACGTCATGTGCGCGGCGAAGCTGATCGCCAGCAGGTAGCGGTGATACCCCCAGGTCTTCTTGAGGACCATGAGCACGAGTGGGAACACCAGGTAGATCTGCATGCTCACGAACAGGAAGTACAGGTGATACCAGGCATTGCCGGTGACGAGGTCGTACGCGAGGCTCTTGAGTGAGAGCACGATGTGGTCGGCGCTGTTGACGGTGTCCCGGAGCGAATCGGAACCGCCCCCGCGGTAGCGCGAATAGATCCAGTAGAAGATCGTCCACGTCACGTACGGGATGCCGATGAGTTTGAACCGGCGTCGCCAGAACTCGATGGGTTTGAGGTCGCGGTTGCGGTACTGATAGCCGAGGACGAATCCGGTGAGGAAGAAGAAGCCGTATCGCGAGTAGCGCACCGTCAGTTCGACGCCACCGGCGACGGCGTTGGCGGGGTTCGACGCGCCCATGACGACGTGGTCGAGGATGACCGCACCGAAGGTGATCAGGCGGACCAGATCGAGTTGATAGAGGTGTTTGTCGCGCCCGACCTTCGAGGAGTCGACGGTGGTGACGACCGCAGGCGTGTCGTCTGCCTTGGTGTCACCGATGATGGTCGGTGCCGGGGAGGACTTCGTCTCCCGTGTCGGGATGTCCAACTCGTCCACGCTCCGTTCCCACCGACGCGCGCATCCACGGTCGGCCACAATCGTCACCGGAAGTCGGTTTTGCCGCATATCCGCAGCACCCGGGCCTGTGGAACGCTAGCAGCTCCCGGTCTCAACAGGCGTCCGGCGAGGCGCCTGCGGACCTGTGAGGTTCCTGCGGATCGTGAGTTCGGTCAGACGACACCCCTGCGCGGACCGATTTGAGAAAATTTGGACAAAGGGGCCGATGGGATGTCGAGACCACGTCCCCGGCTCCGTCCCAGGTGCGGATGCAGCCACCGGGGCGGCACCGACAAGGAGGAATCATCATGGCCAAGTACCTGCTGCTGAAGCACTACCGCGGAGCCCCCGAGGCACCGAACGGCGTTCCGATGGACCAGTGGACGCCGGCCGAAATAGACGCCCACATCCAGTACATGAACGACTTCGCCGAACGCCTGGAGGGCACCGGGGAGTTCGTCGACAGTCAGGCGCTGTCCGCGCAGGGCACGTTCGTCCGGTCGGACGGTCCGGGACGGCCGCCGGTGACCGACGGGCCGTTCGCCGAGACCAAGGACCTCATCGCCGGCTGGATGGTCATCGACGTCGACAGCTACGACCGTGCCCTGGCCCTGGCGGGCGAGCTGTCGGCCGCCCCCGGTGCAGGCGGGGAGCCGATCCACGAATGGCTCGAGCTGCGCCCGTTCATGGGGGTACCGACCACGGTCGACGAGTGATGTCGCGACGCGGATCGGCTCGATGATCGACGAGGCGCTCCTCCGGGAGCTGACGCCTGCGGTGATCGGCGTCCTCGTGCGTCGCGGAGCGGATTTCGCGACGGCCGAGGACGCCGTGCAGGAGGCGCACGTCCAGGCGGCACTGACCTGGCCGCACGACAGACCCGATGACCCGAAGGCCTGGCTGATCACGGTGGCCTGGCGGAGGTTCGTCGACGCACACCGATCGGAGGTGGCCCGTCGTGAGAGGGAGGGGCGGGCGGAGGCGCAGCCGGCCCCTGGCCCCACGGAGGCAGCGGACGACACCCTGCACCTGTTGTTCCTGTGCGCACACCCGTTGCTGACGCCGACATCGGCGGTCGCGTTGACGTTGCGGGCGGTCGGTGGGTTGACCACGCGCCAGATCGCCGAGGCGTACCTGGTTCCCGAGGCCACCATGGCGCAGCGGATCAGCCGGGCCAAGCGGACCGTGTCCGGGGTGCGCTTCACCGACGTCGGTGATCCGGCGACGGTGCGTCGCGTCCTCTACCTGGTGTTCAACGAGGGATACACGGGCGATGTCGATCTCGCGGCGGAGGCGATCCGGCTGACCCGACAACTGGCGTCGACGACGGACGACGAAGAGACCGCGGGACTGCTGGCGTTGATGTTGCTGCATCACGCGCGACGGCCGGCCCGGGCCCGTCCCGACGGCAGCCTGGTCCCGTTGGGTGAGCAGGACCGATCGCTGTGGGACACCGATCTGATCATCGACGGAATCGGACTGCTTCGCACCGCGCTCGCCCGGGATCGACTCGGTGAGTTCCAGGCACAGGCGGCGATCGCCGCACTACACGCCGACGCGCAGTCTGCCGAGGAGACCGACTGGGTACAGATCGTGGAGTGGTACGACGAGTTGTACCTCCTCACGGACAGCCCGATCGTCGCTTTGAACCGCGCGGTGGCGGTCGGTGAGGCCCACGGTGCCGCCGCCGGGTTGGCGGCGTTGGCGGCGATCGATCCGTCGGTCCCGCGGCGCTCGGCCGCCGAGGCCCACCTGTGCGAGAAGGCCGGAGATCTCCGCAACGCCGCGGCGCTCTACGCGCAGGCAGCCCACGAGGCGACGAATCTGTCCGAACGCGAGCACCTGACCCGGCAGTCCGCGCGTCTGGGTGACGCCGGACGCGGCTGAATCGGACGCCGCACCACGTCGATCGCCCCACCACATGGCGGTCTGGCCCTCACCGTGCGGCGGCGACACCGGCGAGGAAGATGTCGACACCGGCCAGGAACTGCTCACGATCATCGTGATCTCGCACCCGGGTCGACAGGTACCGGACGAAGGGGAAGTCGTCGTCCAACGCGGCCCATCGGTCCGCGACAGCGCCGAGGATGACGGATCGATCGGTCACGTCGCCGAAGTCCCGGCGGGCGTTGGCCGCGTTCTGCCCGGCGACGCCCAGGACGTAGCTCACGATCGCTGACGCGGCGTCGAAGCGTTGATGCTCGGGCACCCCCAGGGCGGGGAGTCGGCCGCCCAGAGCCTCCCAGATCCGCAGCATCGCGGTCTGCCAGGGCTCACGTGACAGGTGGGTACCGACCCAAGGATGTGCGTCGATGGCGTCGAACACCCCCAGCGAGATCTCGCGTATCGCTTCGGCGGGCCGGTCGGAAGCAGTGTCGGTGACGACGTCGGTGATCACGTGTTCGGTTGCTGCCGAGAGCAATTCCGTCTTGTTGGCCACGTGGTGATAGATCGCTCCCGCTCCGGTCGACAATCGGGCGGCCAGGGTGCGGAACGTCAAGCCGGCCTCGCCCTCGGCATCGAGGATCAGCACCGCCTCCGCGACGATGCGCTCCGTCGACAGTGCCTCTGCACGTCTCTCGTTCCGTCGACCAGGTGCCATGCGGACCATCTTGACATATTTGGAACGGCGTTCCAATATGTTGGAACAACGTTCCAACACGACGGGAGAACGGGATGACCTCATCGGTCACGATCATCGGCGCCGGCCTGGGCGGACTGGTTCTGGCGCGCGTCCTGCACGTGCACGGCATCGCCGCCACGGTCTACGAGGCCGACGCATCGACGGGCGCACGGACCCAGGGCGGGCAACTCGACATCCACGAACACGACGGGCAGGTCGCTCTCGAGGCGGCGGGGCTGACCGCTGCGTTCCGCGCGATCGTCCACGAGGGCGGCGAGGCAACCCGCGTCCTGCGGCCTGACGGCGGGGTGTTGCTCGACGAGCCCGACGAGGGTGACGGCGCACGCCCGGAAGTCCTCCGCGGCGACCTGCGACGCGTACTGCTCGAATCGCTTCCCGCGAACACCGTCCGGTGGGGACACAAGGTGACGTCAGTCCACGCGCTCGGGGACGGGCGACACGAGATCGGATTCACGAACGGCGCCACCGCCGTCAGCGACGTGCTCGTCGGCGCGGACGGTTCGTGGTCGAGGGTCCGTCCGCTGCTCTCCGACGCCACGCCGTCCTATGTCGGCACGGTGTTCGTCGAGACCTACCTCCATGACGTCGACAACGAACACCCCGACGCTGCGCGAGCCGTCGGCGGGGGCGCGATGTTCGCCCTCACGCCGGGCAAGGGGATCTCCGTGCACCGTGAGGCCGGCGACGTGTTGCACACCTACGTCCAGCTCAACAGGTCCGACGACTGGGTCGCGGCAATCGATTTCGAGGACGCCGAGGCGGCCAGGGCGACTGTCGCAGCGGAATTCGACGGGTGGGCACCGGAACTGACCGCCCTGATCACCGACGGCGAGACCGCGCCGGTACCGCGCAAGATCTTCACCCTCCCCAACGACCACCGCTGGGATCGCACGCCCGGCATCACCCTGCTCGGTGATGCCGCACACCTGATGCCGCCGTCCGGCGACGGCGCGAACCTGGCGATGCTCGACGGCGCCGAATTGGGTCGGGCGATCGCGGATCATCCCGACGACGTCGAGGCGGCCCTGGCGGTCTACGAGGAGGCGATGTTCACCCGTAGCTCGGCGGTGGCAGTCGAGGCACACGAGACGTTGGAGCTATGTCTCGGCGAGACGTCGCCGTTCGGGCTCATCGACCTCATCACCGGTGTTGCGGTGGGGGAGCGGGCCGGGCGCTGACTGCCTCACCTGTCGATGTCGGGCACGGGGACGGGGGCGACGTCGGGGTCTGGGTCGAGACGCACCGCGCCCCCACCGCCGGGTTCGCTGTCCAACACCGCTCGGTCGAACAGCATCATCTTCGCGAAGTACAGACCGCCGGTGGCGATCAGCCCGACGACGATGAGCGATGGGACCCGGGCGTCGTCGGGGGTGACGAGCACAAAGATCGCTCCCACCACCCAGATCATCGCCACGACCGCGACCGGGAGTTCGAACCGGCCCAGGCTGAAACCTCCCTCCCTGCTCTCGAGCCGCCGACGGACCACGAGGTACAGGACGATGGCCGCTCCGTAGATGAGGGCGGGCAGAACCGTACCGCCCAGGATCAGCTGCAAGAGCGCATCGCCGGGCAACGCGACCATGAGTACGACGCCGATGACGAGCACGAGGACGGTGGCGGCAACCGGGGTGCGGGTCGCCGGGTTCACCCGCGCGAGAACGCGGTGTCCCGGGAACCGCTCGTCGCGTGCCATGGCGAACACCTGGCGGGCACAGGCGGCCATGACGACCATCCCGGCACCGAACATGGCGAACGCGATACACGCCAGCAGGATTCGCTCCATAACGGGCCCGAGCTGCTCGCGGATGATCGCCGCGACCGGCGAGCCGCTCGCGCTGACAGCATCGATGTCCTTGATCGAGACGGTCAGGGCGAGCAGGAACAGGAAGCCGGCGACACCCGCGGCGACCACGGACGCCACGATCGCGCGCGGCACGCTGCGGAAGGGATCCTTGGCCTCCTCGGCGAGATTCGCCGCTGAGTCGAATCCCACGAGGGTCGTCAGACCCATGAGCATTCCCGCCATCAACCCGCCTCCGATGGCGTAATAGTTGGCGCTGCCCTCCGTCACCCCGCGGGAGCCGAGGTTCGCGACATCACCGCTGCCGGTGAACACCACGACCGCCGCGAGCGCGATGATGATGACCGCCACTATCGCGATCTCGATCCCCACGGCAGCGGAGGTGACCACGCCCAGCAGTCGGGTCGACGCGATAACGAGAACGACCTGGATGAGAATGATTGCCACCGTGAGGATCCGAGCCATGTCCTCGTCAGGCTGCATCCCGACCAGCGGCATGAAGGCCTGACTGGCCAGGGCGTTGTCCATCGCGACGGTCGCCGTGGCCAGATACCAGAACGTCAGCCAACCGAACAGCCAGCCGACCTTGGGGTTCGCGAGACGTGACGCCCACTGGTACGACGACCCCGAGAGCGCTATCCGGGCCGCGAACTGCGCGACGACGAGAGCCACCAGCGTTTGTCCGATCGCGGCGATGATCCACAACCAGATCCCGACCGGCCCCGCCGTGGTCAGTACCTGCCCGTAGGTGGCGAAGATGCCCACCGCGACGGAGATGAAAGCGAAGGAGATCGCGAACACCTGAAAGGATCCGAGCGAGCGCTTCAGTTCCGGGCCGGATGACCCGTCAGGCCCGACGTCGCCCGTGCCGACAATGCCCGCCGTCTTCTCTGCCGTCATCGCGAGTCCGATCGTCGAGCCGATGATCAGCACACGATAGATCAGGAACTGCGCTGGTCAGCGGCAAATTTTGGAATCAACGATCGCTACTGCCGATTTCGGTCAGTTCCGCGCCGGGAGGGAAATCGAGCGTGAACTCGTCACCGACATCCCCGATCGCGTCCGACACCGCCGTGGTGACGACCACGCCATCGTCGGAGATCTGGCGGATGCGTACCCGACGGCCGTGGTGGTCGAACCAGTTCAGCAGGAACCGCAGCCCGATCTCCTCCAGGACCTCCTCCGCGAGAGGCGATTCCGACACCGCGACGCGCGGTCGTCCCAATCTGTCGATCGGGATCAGATCCGGTGCCGCGGTCTCGAGATCGATCCAGCCGATCACCTCACCGTCCTCACGGCGGTGCGGTATCCAGTGCTCGGGAATCGCGGACATGACGGTGAGAGTACCGAGATGGACGGTCATCCACCGCTGCATTTTTCGTCAGCGATGGGTGAGACCGCCGTCGACGGCGTACTGCGCAGCCGTCACATACGACGCGTCCTCGGACAACAGGAACGCGGCGGCCTCGCCGGGTGTACCGACACGCCCCAACGGAACGTTGCCGAGGACCGCTCTCTCGAAACCGGCGCGGGTGTCGGGGTGCATGAAGTCACGGAAGCCGGTGTCGATCGGACCGGGGACCAGGGTGTTGACGCGGATACCGCGGTCGGCGAGCTCGGAGGCCCAGGTCTGCGCCGCGGCGATCAGTGCGGCCTTGCCCGCGGCGTAGACCGCTGTCGTGGGCCCCGCCTCGTACGCGGACGTCGACGACGTCACCAGAACCGAGGCAGAGGTGTTCAATCGTGCTGCGAGAGCTGCCAACTGGAGAAACGGTCCGCGGACGTTGGTGGCCATCAACGCATCGAAGGACTCGGCGTCGACCTCGGCCAGCGGCTCAGTCGCGGCGAATCCCGCGTTGAGCCAGAGTCCGTCGATGCCCCTCGGACCGACAGCATCGAGGAGGTCGGAACCCGTCGTGGGCGACGACGCATCGTTGGCGACGACGACTGCGTCCGGGAACATCGCGCGGAGATCATCGAGTCGGCCCGGATCGGTCCCGGTCAGCACGAGGTCGGCACCCTCCGCCGCGAGACGTTCTGCCCCGGCTCGGCCGATACCTCTGGTCGCCCCGGTGATCACGACACGCTTTCCAACGAAGCGGCCAGTGGGTGCAGGGGACCGATCGGCTGAGGTGTCAGACATGCCCCTCACGGTTTCACGGGTGGGGTGTCGTGTCGAGGCAGAGCGAGGTGGTCTGGCCGGGAAATCCGTGGCTCCGATCGAGCCGCTGACGATCTCGTCGCGAGTAATCTGATGCGATGCAACCGCTTCGGTACTCCATCAACGTCACGCTCGATGGGTGTTGCGACCACCGCGAGATGGTCCCGGACGCATCCCTGCACCGGCACGCAGCACAGATCCTCGCCGACGCCGACGCGCTGCTGTTCGGGCGGGTGACCTACGAGATGATGGAGTCCGCGTGGCGACCACCGGCCGACGGATCGAGACCCGAGTGGACGGAACCCTTCGCCCGAACCATCGGCGCGGCAAAGAAGTACGTCGTGTCGCGCACCCTCGAACAGGTGGACTGGAACTCCGAACTCATCACGGGCGACGTGGGGGAGTCGGTCCGGGCGCTCAAGCAGCAATCGGGACGCGGAATCTACGTCGGCGGCGTGCAGCTACCGATGGCGCTGGCCGAGCTCGGCCTGATCGACGAGTACGAATTCGTCGTGCACCCCCGAGTGGTCGGACACGGTCGACGACTCTTCGAAGGACTGTCGGTGCCGCTGGACCTCACGCTGGTGGACCGGGAAGAACTCGAGTCCGGTGCGGTCGCTATGCGGTACGAACCGAAACGCCCGGGCACGCCCGCTTCCTGACACTGCGACACGGCGGCGCAACCGGCCGCGGGTGATCACTTCTTCACGAGGCAGAACGGGTGCCCCGCGGGGTCGAGGTACACCCGGAACCCCTCGAACGCCTGCCCGGGAACCGCGGTCGCCCCGGCCGCGAGAAGTTCGCGCTCGGCCGCATCGAAATCGGTGACCTGGACATCGAGATGGAACTGCTGGCTTGCGTGCGGATCAGGAAACGTCGGAGGTCGATGCTCCGGGGACGGCTGGAACACGAGGTTGGCTCCGCCGAGTCCACAGTCGAGCTTCACCCACGACGGGTCGGCGGCGTCGAGTTGCCCGCCCAGCACTCGCTGATAGAACGTGGCCAACGCGACCGTGTCCGGGCAGTCCAGGATCACGGCGTTGACGAATCCGATTGCCATGTCGTCACCTCTCATACGTGTGCGATGTCCTCGAACCGTAACCAACCATGCATGCCCCCGCAGGGGGGAACCGCGAGAGAAGCGGTGATCGCTCCCAACTATGGTGAGCGCCATGGGCAAGGTCTTCGACTCGATCGACAGCTCGCTGCGCACATGGATCGACGCGCAACCCATGTGGTTCGTCGCGACCGCCCCACTCGCGGATGATGGCCACGTGAATGTGTCGCCGCGGGGCCACGACTCGTTCTCGGTGCTCGACGAACACCGTGTCGCGTGGGTCGACTACACCGGCAGCGGCGTGGAGACCATCGCGCATCTCCGCGAGAACGGCCGCATCTGCATCATGTTCACGGCGTTCGACGGCCGTCCACGCATCGTTCGTCTGCACGGACGTGGAACGGTGTCGCTCCCCGGCGAGTCCGCCTTCGACGAGGTGGTGGCGCGCCACCCTGCGAACCCGAGTACTCGTGCCGTCGTGACCGTCGAGGTCACTCGGATCAGCGACTCCTGCGGCTGGGGCGTCCCCGTGATGGAGATGGTCGACGAACGGGACCTCATCCGGCTGCACGCGGAGAAGAAGGGGGTCGACGGGATGATCGACTATCGCGCGCAGAAGAACGCGCGGAGCATCGACGGGCTCCCCGGACTCGACGGGCACACACACCACGAGGAACTCCGCTAGGGGCGGACGGCCGCGCGACGGTCCAGCACCGCGCACGCACCGCCGGCGAGCACGACGAATCCTGCCGCGGCGGCCAGCAGTACCGCCTCGGGATGACCGCGCACCACCACTGCTCCGACCGCCGCGCCCACCATCCCGGCGATCGCGGCAACAGCGAACTGGGGCAACAGCTGTCGGTTCCATCCCCGCCACAACGCGACACCGACGAGCACTACACCGAACACCATCGACAACGGCGCGAGTCCGAAGTTCACCCCGTATCGCACGGCGAGCGCGGGCACGGCGAACACGACCAGGAACCACCCCAGCGACCGCGCGGCCGACGCGGAGACGGGCCGCGGCGGGAGCTCGCGGCGTGCCCACAGGCGCGCGCCGAGCAGAGCGATCACAGCAATCGCGATCAGCGGAAGCCACGAGATGGCGTGCCCCAGGTTGTACAGCGTCGCCACGTCGTACACCGCCAGGACGACGCAGCCCAGTGCGGCGGCCGACACCGCGAAAGGCACCACCGCCGGCGGTCCGGCCCGACCAGCCGACAACGCCGGCAGGAACATCGGTGTCACAACGCCTGCGACCACCCGAATGATGATGTCGACCACGGTGTACGGGTTGTGCAGGTCCCACTCGATGAGGCAGAACGTCGCGGTGAACGACGCCGAGATCAGCCATCGTGCGGCGACCACACGCCCGAACACATCTGCACTGAACCATCGACAGACCAGCAGGTAGGCGGTCATCACGAACGGCAGCTCCAGCGCGGCCTGCACGTGCAGTACGGTCCACGGCCATGCGGGCAGGACGTCGACCACCGGACCGAGATCGGCCATGTCGAACCAGCCGGCCGGAAGATAGACGGCCACCGGTGACGGATCGCCGTTCCACACCTGGTCGACGAACGCGGTGAACAGGGCCTGGTTGACGAACATCGCCGCCACGACGACGCCCAGCCACGTTCCGGGATGCCGGAGCACGCCACCGCCGCGGCGGGAACCCGACCGGAGTCGAGGCACCCACAGCACTCCGACTGCGCAGGACACGATGATCACAGCAGCGAGCACCAGTTCTCCCACACCGTGAGACTAGGTGCTCGGCCCCGGGCACCCACGGGTCGCACGCGGGGACCGCGACCGCGAAGGGCGACCAATTAGGGTGGGGGGATGCCTGCCAATCGTCGTCCGCGAGCGCGGGAGGAGAAGCGGGACGAGATCGTCACCTCCGCCCGCCGACTCTTCGTCGACCACGGTTACGACGACACCTCGCTGAGCAGGATCGCCGCCGACGCAGGGGTGACCACGAACACCGTCTACTGGTACTTCACCGACAAGGACCACCTGCTGGTCGCGGTCCTCGAAGGCCTGCTGGCCGAGGCGATGTCGCGGTACGAACCCATCGCGGAACGTCCGTTGGCGGACAAGATCATGTTCGCCGTCGACGAGCTGTCCGCGATGCGCAATCTCGTCGACACCGTGCACTCGCGACGATCGGCGTCACCGGTGATCGATCAGTGGCACGACACCTTCCACGGGGTGGCCGACGCGCTCACGCGGGGCGACCTGCCGCCCGAGAACGCCGAGCCGGCGAGCCACATCATCGCGTTCGTTGTCGAGGGTCTGCTGACCCATCCTGGCGGCAAGGCCGAACGGCGCGCCATCGTCGATCTGCTCGTCGACCGCATCGCCGCGCCCTGACCCGGTGTCGATCTGGGAAGCGATCGCGATCCTCGTCGCCGGTGTCGGGGCCGGGGCCATCAACGCCGTCGTCGGCAGCGGCACGCTCATCACGTTCCCGACCCTCGTCGCGTTCGGCTTTCCACCGGTGACCGCCACGATGACCAACGCCGTGGGTCTCGTGGCCGGCGGGGTGTCGGGTACGTGGGGCTATCGTCGCGAACTGGCCGGACAGTGGCCGCGCCTGCGGTGGCAGATCCCGGCGTCGTTGGTCGGTGCGGGGATCGGCAGCTGGCTGCTGTTGCATCTGCCGGAGAAGGCTTTCGAGACCATCGTCCCCGTGTTGCTGGTCCTGGCCCTCGTACTGGTGATCTTCCAGCCCCGCCTCCAGCGATGGACCGCGTCGCGCGCCACCGGCGTGCCCGACGATGCACACGACACCGCCCTGCAGCCGAGTCGCCTAGCGCTGCTCGTCGTGTCGACGTTCGCGGTGGGGATCTACGGCGGTTATTTCACGGCCGCGCAGGGAATCCTGCTGATGGGGGCCATGGGCGTGATCGTCACCGACAGCCTCCAGCGTCTCAACGCCACCAAGAACCTGCTGTCCCTCATCGTCAATGTCGTTGCGGCGTTGACCTACACCGTCGTCGCGTTCGATCGGATCCACTGGGCGGCGGCCGGGATCATCGCGGTCGGCTCGTTGGTCGGGGGAGTGGTCGGCGCCCGGTACGGACGCAACCTGTCGCCCGCCGCTCTGCGGGGGGTGATCGTCGTGGTCGGGATCATCGGTCTGTGGCGATTGGTGGCCTGACACCCCTACGCCATATAGTCAGCAGTCTTTCCCGCTGAGCGGGAAAGACTGCTGACTTTTTCCGCCCGCCGTCAGCTCGCCGGGCGGACCCGCAGGATGCGATCGTTGCCGCCGTTGTCGGTGCTCACCAAGAGCGAGCCGTCCCGGTCGACCTTCAGGGCACGCAGACGGCCGTAGGTGTCACGCAGACCGTCGGTGGTGCTGACCGTCTCGCGGCCGTTCTCCGTCAGCGTGATGAACACCAACCGCTTGCCCTGTTGCGCCGAGATGACCGCCGTGCCACCGAGAGCACCCCATCCGCTGCTGGGCAGGAACTCGAGCGCGGGTGTCGCGATGGTCGGCGCCCCTGACGACCAGACTGCTCCGATGGCCCCGGGTACGCGCGCAGGGTCGGTCATCGGCACCGACTCGTCGTAGATCAGAGGCGCACGGTCGGGGCGGTAGCCGTAGTTGCCGCCTGCCTGCAGGAGGTTCAGTTCGTCGTCGCGGCTGGTGCCCTGCTCGATGGAATAGACGCGTCCGGTCCCGGGCTGGATCGTGACGCCCTGGACGTTGCGGTGTCCGAGGGAGTAGATCGGGGTACCGGGGATCGTCCCGCCGGCGGGTGCACCGCCGATGGTGATGTGCAGGACCTTGCCGCCCAACGACGTTCGGCTCTGCGGGTACGACCGCACGGCGTTGTCGCCGGTGCCCACCCAGAGGGTGCCGTCCGGTGCGGCGGTCAGGCCGCACCCGGCGTGCCGCCCGCCGGAGTTGACCGGGATGTTCGACAGCACCGTGCGTGTCCGCGTGAACGACGACCAGTCGTCCGCGACACGCCACGCGACGACGTTGATGACCTGTCCGGAGTTGGGGAAGGGGATCGGCAGCGACCCGGCCGATCCCGTGCCGAACGCTGTGGGCGAGGTCTTCTCCGCCTGGCACGAATACAGGGTGCGGTTCGACGCGAAGCCTCGGTCGACCGCGAGCCCCATCAGACCGGCCTCGTTGGTGACGAAGAGTTTCGATTGATCTGCGCGGACGGTCTGCGCTGTTCCACCCGGACGTATCGCGACGAACCGACCACCGCGCTCACCGGTGATGAGGGTGCCGTCGGGGGCGATCTCGATGTCCCAGGGTTTGTCGAGGCCGGCGGCCACCGTGCTGACCGACAGCGGCGGCGCGGCCTGTGCGGGCGTGACGGCGGTCAGCAGCCCGACGCCCAGCGCGCTGATCACGCCGAGTGTGGTGAGCAGTGAACGGTGAGGGACGCAACGTCTGGTCACTTTGCCACCGTAATGCCGCTCTTTACGATCAGGCAGCTGATTCGCCGGACTTCGCCCACCCACCACCCTGTCCGCAAAGCCTCATACGCCCGCGACGGATCCACATCACCCGCACTGACCAGCACTGACGTCGAAGAGGCGCACAGTGGAGGGATGAACCCGTTCAGTTCGGTCCAACAGGCCGTCGGCGAGATGATCTTCGCGCGCGTCGCAGGGGACGAGGGGCCTGCGCGGCGCGATCGGATCCACCTGTCGACGGGCCCGCGGCGCTACGGCCCGGACTCCGCTATCTACCGGGTGCACGGCGACGCGTCGATGTTCGTCGGTGGCATGCGCGCACTCCTGCTGCAGTCGCTGCACCCTCTCGCCATGGCGGCGGTCGACCAGCACTCGGGTTACCGCGGCGACCCGTGGGGGCGGCTACAACGCACGAGTACGTTCCTGGCCGAGACGACGTTCGGCACCATCGAGGACGCGGACCGGGCCATCCGGATCGTTCGGGCCGTGCACAAGCAGATCACCGGTACCGCACCGGACGGACGGCCTTACGCCGCCTCCGATCCGCACCTCATCCGCTGGGTTCATGTTGCGGAGATCGACAGTTTCCTCCGTGCCCACGATCGTTACGGTGCGCGTCCCCTCGACGCTGCCGGCCGCGATGATTACGTCCGCGAGACCGCGTTCGTCGCGCGTGGTCTCGGTGCCGTCGACGTCCCGGAGACCACCGCCGAACTCGACGAACTCCTCGCGCTGTATCGACCCGAACTCAAGAGCACGGCCGCCGCGCGGCGTACGGCGCGGTTCATCCTGTTGAACCCGCCCATCCCGCTGCCCGTGCGCCCGGCCTACGGTCTGCTGTCGTCGGTCGCCGTCTCGATGATGCCGTGGTGGACCCGTCTTCCCCTGCGGTTGCCGTACCTACCCGTCACCGAGGCAACGGCGGTGCGGGGGAGTGGGATCGCGATCACCTCGGCGATTCGGTGGGCACTCGGTCCCGCTGCCACACAGAACAATCGGGGCGACGGGGCGGTCACCGCGGCGCGAGCCTGATCGGGCGTTCGAGGTCGACAGCGCTCAACCGTCCTGCTGCGGCCACCGGTCGGTGATCACCTCGGTCATCTCGTCGACCCACGTGCTGTCGAGAGCGGCGTCCCGCCGGATCAGGATGCGAAAGATCGCGGTACCCGCGACAACCTCGGCGAGCATGGGTAGCTGGTCCTCGCCGCGGCGTCCCTGACCGAAGCGGGATTCGAACACGGTCAGATTCCCGGCCAGTCGGCCGATCATCATGGCGTGCAGGTCGGGATCGGCCACCGTGTCGGCGATGAGACCCGGCAGCGCGAGCCGCACCTCCGGACGGTCGAAGATCACCCGGACCGTCTCGACCAGGGCCCGAATCTCGTCGCGCATGTCGCCTGGACGGTCGATCGCGGGAACGGATTCGGCGAACAGCACCGCCTCGTGGACGAGTTGGGCCTTGCCCGACCACCGCCGGTAGATCGCAGCCGTGGTGGTGTTGGCGCGCGCAGCGATGGCCGACAACGACAGTCGGGGATAGCCGGTCTCGAGGATCAGTTCACGGGTCGCCGCGACGATTGCTGCGTCGATTCTGCTGTCGCGAGGCCGACCCGGCGCCGACTGACCGGACCTATTGCCATCCGTGGCGCTTTCTGGTGACATGACGTCATCGTAGATGCAATACGACCTGCATCGTATTTGAGGGAGTGTTCGTGGACCTGAGCCCGCTCGACGAGTATCCGATCCATCAGGCGCCGGTGCCGGTGACGTGGCCGGCCGGTTCGGATCGAAACTTCTACGACCGGTCGTACTTCAACGTGCTCGACCGGGCCGGCCGCTTCATGGCGCTCACGGGGATCGGCTATTACCCCCGCCTGGGCGTCAAGGACGCCTACTTCGTCGTCCGCCGCGACGACACGCAGACCGCGATACATCTCAGTGACGCCATCGACGACGACCGACTCCATCAGAACGTCAACGGATACCGTCTCGACGTCGTCGAACCGCTCCAGGAGATGCATCTGAGCCTGGCGCCGACGGAGGGGATCTCTGCCGATCTCACCTGGCGCGGGCTGTTTCCCGCGGCTCTGGAGAGGCCGCACGAGATGCTCACCGACCGTCGAGTCACGTTGCAGGCGAGTCGCTTCGCTCAGGTCGGTTCCTGGGAGGGCTGGATCGACGTCGACGGGGAGCGGTTGGAGGTCACCCACGACACCAGTGTGGCGAGTCGCGACCGATCGTGGGGGATCCGACCGGTCGGCGAGGCGGAACCCGCGGGACGACCGGACACGGCGTTCCGCGGAATGTGGTGGCTGTACCTACCTCTGGTGTTCGATGACTTCCAGCTTTTCCTGATCATGCAGGAGGACCCGGACGGTCACCGCAGCCTCTACGACTGCACCCGCCGACGCCGGGACGGCAGCGTCGAACAACTCGACGGTGTGCGCACCGACATCGACTACACGCCCGGAACTCGCATTCCGAGAGGCGCACACGTCGAGTTCATGAATCGCGCAGGGGATCGAACCCGGCTCGACATCGAGTCGAAGCTGTTCGCGCCCATCGCTTTCGGATCCGGATACGGCGGTGACTCCTCCTGGTCGCACGGTAGTTGGAAGGGTGGTCCCTTCGTCGAACGGATCACCTTCGACCTCACCGACGCCGATGTCATGGCCCGAGCACCGTTCAGCCTCATCGACCATGTGGCACGTGCCGTGTGCACCGAGGCAGACGGGACGGTGCACGAAGGTGCCGGATTGTTCGAGCACGGCGTGATCGGTCCTCACCATCCGTCGGGGTTCTTCGACTGGACCGACGTGGGGGAGAAGGCGCCGAGCGCATGAAGGTGATGACCGCGCTGTTCGGGCCCACCGACGCCGTCGAGCGTGCGCATGTCCTCAAAGAAGCCGGCGCGTCGGGCGTGTTCACCTTCGAGGGGCCGTTCGACGTGTTCACCCCACTGGTGCTGGCGTCGTCGGTGACGGGACTCGACGTGATGTCGAACGTCGCCATCGCGTTCCCCCGCAACCCGATTCAGCTCGCACACCAGGCCAACGACCTGCAGTTGCTCAGCGAGGGCCGCTTTATCCTGGGACTCGGAACGCAGGTTCGCGCGCAGATCGAGAAGCGCTACGGAACCGAGTTCGACCGGCCGGTGGCCCGGATGAAGGAGATGGTCGGAGCGCTGCGTGCGATCTTCGCGACGTGGAACACGGGGGAGCGGTTGGACTTCCGCGGCGAGTACTACCGCCACACCCTCATGACGCCGACCTTCGTTCCCGGGCCGAACCCGTTCGGGCCGCCACCGATCTACCTCGGGGCCCTGGGGCCACGACTGACCGCGGCCACCGCCGAGGTCGCCGACGGCCTGTTGGTGATGCCGTTCGGGACCAAGCGATTCCTGCACGGGACGACGATGCCTGCCGTGCGCGCGGGTCTGACGGCTGCGGGCCGTAGTGAGGGCGACTTCGAGGTGGTGCCCGAGGTCATCGTCTCGGTCGGCACCGGTCGCGACGACGACCATGCGTCGACCCGCATGTTGCTCGCGTTCTACGGGTCCACTCCGGCGTATCGGCCGGTGCTCGACGCGCACGGCTGGGGCGATCTACAGCCCGAGCTCAACGCGATGTCGAAGCAGGGGCGCTGGACGGAGATGGCCGCACTCATCGACGACGACATTTTGCACACGATCGCCGCGTGCGGGACGCCGGCTGAGGTGGCGGCGCATGTGCGTGACCGCGTCGACGGGGTGTCGGACCGGGTGTGCCTCTATCAGACCGGCCCCATCGAGGCCCAGGCACTCGCTGAGATCGTCGACGCCCTCGCTGGGTCGGCGTGACTGCGTCGACGGTCGAGTTCGACCAGATCACCGACGACACCTTCGGCGGCAAAGCGGCTGGGCTCGCGGAGTTGCGGCGCCTCGGCCTCGACGTGCCGGCGGGATTCGTGATCGCCGATGCCTCCGAGCAGGTCACCGTCGACGAGGCACGCGAGTGGTTCTCCCGCATGGCTGCCGCCACCACCACCCCGGTGGCAGTGCGATCGTCGGCGGTCGGGGAGGACGGCGACGACCAGTCGTTCGCCGGGCAGTACGACACCGTGCTGGGTGTCGACTCGGTCGAGGACTTCGCTGCAGCGGTCCGGACGTGCGCAGCCTCAGTGCACTCGCGTCGGGCGTCGGCCTACAGCGAGTTGCCACCGGCCACCATGCATGTGGTCGTCCAACACATGGTAGACGCACGGGCAGCCGGGGTGGCGTTCACCGCGGATCCGGCCACCGGGCGACGCGACCTGATGGTCATCGATGCCGTCGACGGACTCGGCGAAGCGCTGGTCGACGGCTCGGCGTCGTCGGACCACCTCGTCATCGACGCCGTCGGTGGGGTCGCGGTTGCCGACGTCGGTGCCGCTCCGGTCCTCTCGACCGACGATGTCACCGACATCCGGGCTGGTGCTCTACGGGCAGCACGGCATTGGGGCACGCCCATGGATCTCGAGTGGGCGATCGATCGCGACGGAACGTTGTGGTGGCTGCAGGCCCGACCGATCACCACGCTTCCCGGTGACCTGGCCGAGATGGATTCACCCCTGGCCGGTGCCGATCATGTGTACACGCGATGCAACATCGGCGAGATGATGCCGGGGGCGTTCTGTCCACTGACCGCATCGGTGTCGGGTTTTGCCATCGACTACGCGATGCAGATGACGCAGGTGGTTGCACGGGCGCAGCCGAGGTACGAGAAGCCGTGGCTGCAGGTCGGCTACTTCCAGGGCCACATGTTTCTCAACATGACCGAGGGAACGGGCCTGAGCTCGGGTCTTCTCGGTAATTCGTTGGAGCAGTTCTCCATCTCCATCTGCGGTCGGATGATCGACGAGCTCGAACCCAAGCCGCCGAAGCCGTTTTTCCGCAAGCTGATCAACACGGTTCGACTCAGCTCCTATGCGTTGTCGGCCGGCCCGGCGATCCGGCGACTCGAAGAGCAAATCAACGGCTTCGAGATCCCGACCGGCGATGACCCACGGGTCGTGCTGCGGCAGTTGGAGTCCGGTGTGCAGCTGTACTGCGATGTGACGTTGACGCATGTCCGGTCGTCGTCACGCGCCGCGGTCGCGGCCAACATCCTGGAGAGCGTCCTGATGCGGCAGGCCCTGAAAGAGGGGCGCAGCGAGGACGACGGGCGCGCCGAGGCCACCCGACTGATGGCCGGCGCAGCCGACGTCGAGAGCGCCCTCATGCTCGCGGAGCTCGACGCAGTCGTTCACACCATCGCGGCCGACGACGTTGTCGCGGAACAGTTCACGGCGGAGGAGCCTGATGCAGCGGTCGACCAGCTGCGCGCATCTGTGGGCGCCGCCGGAGTGGCGTTGCGGCAGTTCCTGGCTCGACATGGCCACCGCGGCTACCGCGAGCTGTGCATGCGCGACCCGTCCTGGGCCGAGGACCCGGAGGGGCTGGGCGCGATGATGCAGGTGATGGTGCGATCGGTGCTCGATCCCGCTGCTCGCGCAGCGGCCTCGAGTGGTGTCGCGGCACCCAACTCACGCGTCATCCGATCTCTCGCTCGGTTGGCGCAGGGCGGTGCACGGGGGCGCGAGGAGACGAAGTCGAAGATGGCGCGGATGGCCCATTCGCTGAAGCTGGGCTACCGACACCTCGGCGAGGTCCTGGCTGCGGCGGGCCGGCTGCCTGACGCGGATCTGGTGTTCTTCTTCGACCGCGCCGAGTTGGAGCGCATCGTCGGGACAGGGGACATCACCGAATTGGTGCGGCGCGCAGTCAAGCGTCGGGAGGCACTGGCGTTCCAGAGTGCCCTCGAGTTCGACGACGTGTCCGTCGGCCGACCGGTCCCGCGCATCGCCCGACCACAGCAGGGTCTCACCGACGGCGAGATCGTCGGCCGACCCGCCAGCCGCGGAACTGTGGAAGGCGTGGTGCGGGTGGTCAAGTCGATCGTCGAGGCGCGTGACCTGCAGCGGGGAGAGATCCTGGTGACCCCGGTGACCGACGTCGGGTGGACGCCCTACTTCACCGTCATCGCGGCGCTCGTCACCGACATCGGCAGCTCGGTCTCCCACGGTGCCGTGGTGGCCCGCGAGTACGGATTGCCCTGCGTCGTGAACACTCTGACCGCCACGCAGTCACTCGTGACCGGTGATCGGGTGCGCGTCGACGGTGATCGCGGTGTGGTGACACGGTTGCATCGCTGACGGACCCTGCCACTATTGAGACGTGGGAGAACAGGCAGAGCGGCTGGCCAACGGTGAGTGGTACCTCGACGATGACGATCTCCGAGAGCGTCGCCGTGTCTGCTGGCGTCGGCTCGACGTCTTCAACTCGGTCGCGGGTGACGACGATTCCGCGCGCGCGAACGCAATGTCAGAATTGGCAGGATCGGTGGGGGAGTACGTCGTGGTCATTCCGCGATTCACCTGCACTTTCGGCACCAACATTCATTTGGGCGACCACGCATTTGTCAACGGGAACGCATTTTTCATGGACGATGCGCCGATCGCTGTGGGGGCGCACGTACGAATCGGGCCGGGCGCCCAACTCATGACCGCCCTCCACCCGGTCGACGACCATGCCCGTCGTCGCGAAGGGTGGGAACGCGCAGCGCCCATCGTCATCGGCGAGAACTCTTGGCTGGGCGCCTCAGTCACGGTCGGGGCCGGCGTCACGATCGGCCGGAATGTGGTGGTCGGTGCGGGCAGTGTGGTTCTCCATGACATCCCGGATCATGTCGTCGCGGCGGGCACACCCGCTCGGGTCATCCGAAGCACCCCGGTCGAAGCTCCCTGATAACGCGGCAGTCAATCGTCAGCTCGCCGATCGGAACGATTTCAGGTACCAAGGCCACAGTTTTGATCCAGAGCCGAAACCACGGCCCAAATCGGGTAAACAGGTTTCTGAGACAATGGATCCATGTCTGATACACCGTTGCCTGAATCCGCCCTGGCCATTGTGCGAAAGCCCAACCCGGCCGTCATGGCGACGGTCACCTCGAAGGGCCGTCCCGTATCAGTGGCAACCTGGTACCTCATCGAAGACGACGGGCTTCTCATGCTGTGCATGAACTCCGACCGCGCCCGGCTGAAGCATCTTCAGAGCAACGGCCACGTGTCGCTGACCGTGCTCGCAGCAGACGATTTCGGTACTCACATATCGATCCAGGGGCACGTCGTCTCGATCAAGCCCGATGAGGGGCTCGCCGACATCGATCGTCTTTCCAGGCACTTCCTCGGCAAGGAATACCCGGCCAGGGATAGCCCGCTGGTGACGGTCCACATCGAGATCGATCGGTGGTTCGGTTGGTCAGGGGGCCGCCCTCTTCAGTACTAGCGAGCAGGGTCCAGGTGTCCGGGGACCACGAGGTGGCGGGCTCGAAGGCGGGACTGGTCGCGGCGTAGACGCGAACACCGTGGGCCCGCACCCGGATTCGGGTACTACAGCGCAACGAAGTTCGCCCTTGAAGCCGTCACCGAGACGCTACGGGACGAGGTCGCAGCACTGGGCGTCTCCGTACTGGCGGTCGAACCGGGAGCGACTCGCACCAATGCTTACGCCGGTTTCGCCCGGGAGCAAGTGTCGGAGCCGATTCCCGAGTACCACGCGATGCTCTAGCAGGTCCGTGGAGCGTTCGCAGACATGGACGGCGTGCAACCCGGCGATCCGCGCCGCGGTGCCCGTGCAGTGATCGCGGCGATGGCCCAGGATCCACCGCCCCGACGACTGTTACTGGGCCACGGCGGTTTTGACGCCGTGACCACCACACTGGAGGCCGCACTGGCAGACATCCGCTCAAACAAAACCCTCTCACGTACAACTGACTTTCCCGCCTAGACCGCCTAACCTCCGACAACGTCGGAGATTGACTATCCACTGGATAGGATTCGTAACAGATTTGGACTAACTACAGGACAGCTGCTGTGGAGACGAATGGGTACAGAACAAGCGGTGATCGTGTTCTACATTGCGATCTGGGTCGGAGTGTCGGCGCTCGCGGTGATGGTCGGCAAACGGGGAGCGCTGTCATGGGTCGCCGCGGTTGCCTGGACCCTCCCCGCCGCCTGGCTGACGCTCATCGGGGCATGGATACTTCCGGACCGAAGTGTGTACGAGCCTGCGGCCTCGATCGCACCGTCTGAGCTGTGGCCGGTCCACCTCGCATTGGCCGTGTGGGTGACGCCATTCGCGGTCGTGGCTGTGTGGCTGCGAAGCGGGGGAGCGGTTCGTAACGCATGCATCGTTTGCGGGATCGCCGCTGCGGCGGGCGTAGCAGTGACACTGTTTCTGATGACCAACCCGGACGACCTGATCTTTCTGACGACCCGGAGCGACCGACCGTTTGTCTATCTGACCTTCGGGATTGCCCTCGCCGTTATCGGACTCGTTCTCGTCGCAAGCGTCGGCCGACAACCGGGAGCACGTCACGTCAACCGGCTTGTCGCCTGCGCGGTCGTATTCGGGGGTGCGGGCGTGACCATCTCGATGGGCGGTCTGCTCTGGCTCAGCTGGCTGTGCGTTGCCGCCGCAACAATCGCTCTGGTCATGGCAGCGATTCGCGCTGATCGTCGACGCCAGATGTCTCGTCGTCAGGTGCAATGCGCCAGCGGAATCTAGACAGGGTGGTTGCGAGCGGTCGGCGTGATCGATAGGGCGGCGGCTTTGTGGTGTCCTGGTCTCAGCACGCGTCGCCATTGGGGTCATCAGTTGGCGCGCTGGGCGGTCCGGCCCTGGATCGCAGACACGACTGCTGCCGTCAACAGCACTGCAACGACGCGGGTACCGGTCTGTTCGATGGTGAGGTCCCCGCTGGCAGCGAAGACCACGATCGCGGCGAGGGCGATGAGGAGCCATGGAGTGTAGGTGCGTACCAAGGGAGTCCCTATCGAGGTGGTGGCGGACACTCGGGCACGGTCGGTGCACGGTGTAGGTGCCTCGATAGTGCCCGAGTGCCACCACGAGTCAATACACCGATGGTCAATTCGACGTTCTCAATCACATTGAGACGCATAAACAGTGCACTTCTACTGCATGAGCTTTACCAATTCAGACCGCATCACCGCAGTGCGTGACCAATGACCCGCAGAGATTCACAGGTGCCGCGCGAGTCCGCTGGACAATTCAGTAGAAGGCGCACCACGCCGTATCTAGGCTGTTGCAGATGACCAGTCACGGCATCATCCGATCGTGGGACTTCGACGACGGCCAAGGGGTGATCGACTCCGTCGACACCCCCGGCGGCTGTCGCGTGACGACGGCAGACGTTCTCGTCGAGGGTGCCGTTCTGGCAACTGGGAACCATCTCTCGGAGATCGGTTTGCCGGCCGGTGAGGCGGTCGATTTCGAGTTCGGAACCGACGACTACGACGACACCGACTTCGCTCACCAGGCGGTTGCGGTGTGGCCGTCGCGGTGTCCCGCTCCCACGCACATTCCGAGAGGAGCATTCCGCGACGCACTATGGTTTGTCGACAACGGTGACGATGGTCTGCGCGTTGCTCGGCAAGCTGATCCTGCCGATCTACCACCGGCCCCGCCGCGCGACCCGCTCCCGCGCACCACGGGAACCGTCCGATCCTGGAATCCCAACGAAGGATGGGGTGTCATCGACTCGGCGGAGACACCCGGCGGCGCCTGGGCATTCTTCAGTGAAATTCGCGGGTCTCCGGATACCGCTCCGCGGCGGTGGGCGCAACTGTCGAGTTCGCGTGGGAGACCGCCAACCAGGATGGCTTTCAGTACCGAGCCAACGACATCGACATCGTCGAATAGACACCATCCGGGGGGTCCTCACGTTCGTGCTGCACCGCGGCCATCAGATGACGCGCCGCACGTAGACCAGAAATGCTCGCCGACAGACGTAGTTAGTTAGTTACGGATGCGTCCCGTTGCGCCCGGGAGGCTCACGGTGGACATCAGACGGCGCCCGCCGCCACGGCCGGTCGACCAAGCGCGAAGGAATTATTGCGCAAGATTCGTTGCGGATATAGGATGACGTCCGTGAGCGAGAATCGAAAGACACGTGACGACATCAAACGGGTATCGACCCTGCCCGAGCTCAAAGCTCTGTCACACCCCACGCGGCTGCGCCTGCTCTACGCACTCAAGGCTCACGACTCGCTGACGGCGACTCAACTCGGAGAAATTGTCGAGGAATCACCAGCGTCGGTCAGCTACCACCTCAATCAACTGGCCTCGAGTGGATTTGTCGAGGAGACCGACAACGCGAGCGGGGACGGTCGGCAGCGGTGGTGGCGTGCAGCGCACGGAATTTCATGGTTTCCGACCGACTTCAGCGACTCGCCCCACGGTGCCACCGCAGCGGAGGCGGCCAAAGCCGTAATGCTCGAACACCAATGGTCACGATTGATGGAATACGGCCGCACCGCTACATCCTGGGGACCTGATTGGACCGACGCGACGTTCAGCGCCGACAACGTTCTACGCTTGACCCCATCTCAGACCGACGCCCTGGGTGTCGAGTTGCTCGAGGTCGTTGAGCGGTACCGCTCCGTCGCCGCCGACGAGGAATCGCAAGACGCAGCAGTGGTGATGGTCCTGCTACACGGATTCCCGACCCAGATGTGAGGCCACAAGCACACACTCGACTGGTGGAGCGCGATTGCGAGCAGGCTAACGTCAAGTTGACATAATGTATCTTATCGGCACGCGATTGCCATGGTGCCCAACAGCGGGCGGTGCGGTCATCCAATACCGCCCGACCGTGCATCTCGAGAACCGGCGACACCCTGCCGCGCCGATCACCGACCTGCTTAGTTATCGCATTCTCGTCCACGACGTTGATGTCTCCAGGCCTTTGCCCAGATCCTGACCATTCAATCTCGAAGCAGCCATCTTCGGTCGGACGCTTGTCTCTTATCGTGCCAAGGCTTGTCTCTTATCGTGCCAAGGCTCCCACAGGCAACCGCGATCCTTCGAATCGTCACAGTGACGAAATCTCTCGGACGTGCAACGCAATCGCGAGATCTAACTGGTGCCCGCCGCCGTCGGTTCAAACTCGGAGCACAAGGCTCCGTGGTTGCTACCGGCTTCATACTGGACTACGCCGTCCAGGGTTGCCTTACACCACGACTTCGCCGCCCGACCGTCGAGGAATGGCAACACCTGGAGGAAGATGCTTTCCGGGATTTCATCTCCGGTCAGGATGACTCTGGTCTGTCCTCGTTCGAAGTCGTGGTTTCCGGAGGAATCGCTGTAGGTGGCGAATTCATAGTCGCCCCCGATCTCCAGCACGAGCGTCGGATCGCCGGGGTCGTTTGAACATCCGGCGTGAAGGAACAGAGCACCGCCGGCCACTAGCCCGACCACCAATCTCCGCATGCGCGGACGATACCGGACGAAGTGGCGATCGACTCTCCGCACACCAAAACCCATTCCGCGTCAATCAGACGAAAATCAGGTCGCAATCACCAGGCTGCCGGACGTGTCCACCCTGACCGTTGTAGCTTTCACTCCTCGAGCGCCTTTAGCGCGCGCAGGTGCACCGCTGCCCACGAGCGGAACGGCTTCCACGCCTCAGTGATCTCGTCGATCGAGCGATCAACGCCGTAGCGCTTGGTGATCTCGTCGCTCAGTCGGCCCTCGTTACGCGGCAGCACATCAGGGAAGTTCGCCCCGCGGATCACCACGAGCTCGGCCGAGAACGGTCCCATCCCCAGGATGCCCTTCACCTCGACGAACGCCTCGGCCGACGGCAACGAGCGCAGATAGGAACCGCCGAGCCGGCCGTCGAGAGCGGCCTCGGCGACCGCATCCAGGTACTCCGCCTTGCGTCCGGGCAGATCGAGTGATGCCGCACGCAGAGTGGCCGGAGACGGAAACGCTCCGTCATCGCCGAGCTGCGCCGTCAGCCGTGTCTTGATCGCCACCGCCTGCCGTATCTGCAGGCGTTGGGTCAGCACCGACCACACGGCCGCCTCGTAGGGCGAGAAGAACCCGCACGGCCGGAACCCACGGAGCCGAGACTGCGCATCGGCAATGACCTCATCGCGCGCCGCGACATCGGGCCACCCGCGCCCGTCGATGTCTATCGACAGCAGCCGCCGAACCTGCTCGGTCGCGGCATCCAACTCCCCCGGACCCTCGACCACGATGCGGACAGACGGCCCGTCCTGGGTGATGACGGCATCCACCCGCTCCCAGTCGGTATCGCAGAGAAAGGCGGTGTGGATGCCCGCAGCCTGCGTCTGAGACGCGAGTCTCCCGGGGGCGAAACCCTCCCAGAATCGCTTGCTGGTGGCGAGCGACCAGGGCCCGACAATCTCGTGAACCGTCTCGAGTCGAGTCATGGATCAGGCCTTGTCCTGCAGAGTGATGCCGAATAGGAGCGCTTCGCCTTCAGAGTAGTGACTGTTCACGCTCATGTGCTCGGCAAATCGCGCGTCGTCGAACGCTGCGGTCAAGTTGGCGGCTGAGCGCCACTGCACGTACTCGACGATTCGATCGCTCCGGAGGTCGCGAAAGAAGCTCGTTGAGACGAAGCCCTCGAGATGTTTGATGTGGTCGCGTGTTTCACTCTCGTTGTACTCGCCGATCCACCCTTGTTTGCCACTCACGGGTGTCATTCGGATGATCTCGTGGGCCAGGTCCGACCCGGTACGCGAGGGGTCGACCTGGGTCACGTCGTCCGGCTTTGCAGTCACCGTGGCGCTGTACTGATAGATACCGTCGTCGACGACGAGGTCGTCGACAAACTGATCATCATGTTGTGCACGAGTGAGTTCCGCGGCAAACGTCTCGGCGTCTCCGGTGCTGCGCCAGAAAACCAGCCCCATGAGGTGTTCGGTGTCGGGGGTGGTGAGCGGGCCGAGCCCCCGGCCCTGCGCCAGCCAGATTGCCCCGCCATTTCCTGGCCGCGGCCGCGCAATCGCCTCGACGGATGTCACGAGGCCGCTCCATCCGCCCTCTGCGTGGCAAGGGTCGGCCTCTGCAGTGACCACAACGACGAAAGGGGACTCATCAAAGTTGTCGTCGCCCATGTCAATTGCCTCCGGCTTTGTTCGAGACGACATCATCGTCATGATTGTCGAGCAGACGAGCGCTGACGTCGAGTTCGATGTCGACCCGGTTGCCCGCCAAGATCCCCTGTCGATCCAGCGGAACGGCGAAGCGGACCCCGAAGTCCTGACGATTCACCTGCCCCGTCGCACGGAATCGGACGTCGCGACGTCCGTTGGCGTCGCGCTCGAACCGAATCTGGTTCACCGCCAGCACCACCGGGCGGGTGACGCCGCGAATGGTGAGAGTGCCGTCAACTCGAACCCCTTTGTTGCTCAGTGTGATCGCGGTCGACCCGTAGGTGATGGCTGGGTGGTTCTCTGCGTCGAACGGGTCCTTGGCGAGCGTTCTCTCATCGCGTCGAGCATTGTGGGTATCCATCGAACTCACTTGAACGCTCGCCTTGACAGACGATTCGGTGACGTCGGGACTAGTCACGATCTGGCCGTCGAACTCGGTGAAGACCCCCGGCACTTTCATGAAGATCAAGTGGCTGATCGAGAACTTCACCGCACTTTCCTGTGGATCCACCACCCACGTGCCCGCGATGTACTCATCGGATATTCGTGCCATCGGTCTCGGCCTCCAGGTCGCTCGACAACTGCTGCTCTGTTCATCCGGACCGCACACGCGGCCCTGCGTCACTCCTACACACGGTAACCATCTTCGTACTGGCTACGAATCACCGTTGTGGCCGCATCTACGCTGGTCACAGGGTTGCGAAACCGGAAAATGTGTGAGCTAACGGCGATCAGACACTTCGAGAACAGTCGATCTCTGCGAGTTTATGATCGCTGCAGCACAACGCAATTGACTTCAACAGCGTGGTCATGATCGCCCATCGACCCACCTGTCCGGTTCGACGCTCAATCGGCGAATTCTGCCCTGTTGCTCACAAGAAGGGCTGTCTGTCCTGCTTTTCGAGCGCGATAGATGTCATAGCACCGACACCCGCGGATGGGTCATTCCACCCTAGTTCCGCGGCAACAGACGAGCGCTTCGACCAAGCGCCATCAAAACCGGCAGCGACCAATTCCGCTCCCCCGGTCGCACTGCACACCGTTCCTGTGCCCCCAGCACTGAATAAGCAATAATCGGTTCGCCGACACCTCGGCGACCAGAGGAGCACCAGGAGGAAAATCGCTGATGCGCATCGCATTGACCTCGATCTTCGTCGACAGCCAGGAGTCAGCGGAAGCGTTCTACACCGACGTCCTTGGCTTCGAGCTCCGGCACAAGGTCCCGATCGGGGCCGACTTCTGGCTGACGGTGGCCGCTCCGGAAGACCCGGCAGGCCCCGAGCTGCTGCTCGAGCCTGCGGGTCACCCTGCTGCGCAGTCGTTTCGCGCGGCCATGGTGGCTGACGGTATCCCCGTCGCGCAGTTCGCAGTGACGGACATCCACAGCGAGTACGAGAGGCTTGTCGGCCTTGGGGTCAGGTTCACACAATCCCCGGTCGAAATGGGGCCGGCGGTCACTGCGGTGTTCGACGACACCTGCGGGAACCTCATCCAGTTACTGCAACCGACCGAGGTCCGCAACGCCCGCTGACAAGTCGTCGGCGGCCGGTTCATTCGATCCGGAATGTCCCGACCGGTCGATACTGCGAATCCATCAGATCGTGGGACACGTTCTGATCCAACGACAGTTGTGCTGTTGCACCGGCCCAGTAGCGCAGGATGCGCCCCACTTCTGCGGCCGGGTCACCCTCGAGGGCATCGAGATCCACGTCCAGAATCAATCTCATACCGCGGAGCCTAGTCAGGTCGCGAGACAACAGCCTCGTCGATCATCGCGCCGACCGCGGCAGCACCTACCGGCGTCATGACTGTCCCGGCATGATCGAGCCCCACCATCGGGCTTATCGCTGTCAGGTCCAGCGCGTCGATGTCCTGCGCCGAATACATCGGCGCAGAATCTGCCCCAACGCTCCACTGTGCGTGCAGGAATCGAATCGGCATGGTCAGTTCGCGGAAGCGCGAGTCGCCGAAGAACACGTCCGTGGCGTCCGCGACAACCGCTGCGGACGACAGCCGGGGCGATCCGTCGGCCAGGTCATGCTCGGCGTACTTCCGCAGCAGCGGGTCGGCTCGGTCGAGTAGCGGCATCGACGTCGACACCAAGAAGTCAACGTAGTCGTCCACGTCGTTCCACCGCCGCTGTGATTGAGCAACCTTGTCTGCGAACACAGCCGCCACGTTGTCGCGGGTGAGGCCGGCGGGTGGTCCTACCGGCACGCCACCGTCGACGAGGACGAGGCTCTTCACCCTGGACGGATACCGGGCCGCGAACTCCACCGACACGAATGCACCCATCGACATTCCGCACACGTGCACGGCGTCGAGTCCCAGCGCGTCGAGGACGGCGTCCAGATCCTGCGCGTGCCGGCCCAGCGATGACGGACCCGTGACGTCCACGCTGTCACCCCGCCCGCGTAGGTCCGGTGCGACGAGGGTCAGGTGCGGGGCCTGCTCGCGCAGCCAGCCCCACAGCATGCGCTGGCTGGAGACCCCGTGAACGACGAGAATCGGGGCGGACGTCCCACTGTTGATCTCGACGGCGATGTCTCCGCCAGGAACCGGTACTCGATCGACTGTCATGTTCGCCAATGGTATTGAAAAGGCTCGTCCGAGTGGTGAGCGCTCAGCCGCGGCGACCGACCACGGGGTTGAGATCCGAGGCTGCCAGTCCCCCGGGCTCGATGCCGGGGAGGAACTCGCGCCAGGTGCCACTGATGAGTGTCGGTGACTCCACGACCCGAGCCCCGTCGGCGAAGTAGGTGGTGGCCAGCGCGCGACGCGGCTGCGTGGTCAGGTTCGGACCAGCGGTGTGGAAGCACAGCGCCGAGTGGAACGACACGTCGCCCACCGCGAACGGGCCCGATTCGACCGCGACGTCACGTTCGACGAATCGCTTGGTGACGGCCTCGTCGTAGGACGTCCCGATCTTGTCGAACTCCAGGTCCGACACCTCCCCCAGGACCTCGCGCCCGCGGGCGAACGAGAGCGGACCCATCCGGCCGGGAATCGCCGACATCGGCATCCACGCCGTGACCGCCTGAACCGTCTGCAGCGGGAAGTGCTCGGCGTCGTGGTGCCAGGGCGTACGACCGCAGCCGGGCTCCTTAGACAGCGCGTTGTCGTGATAGAGCCGAACGCCGGGCTCGTCGAGCAGGGCCGCAGCCAGACCACCGATACGGGGCGACAGCGCCACAGCGCGCATCAGGTCGTCGTGCAGCCACATCTGCTCCAGCGCAGTGAACCGGCCGGCGACGTCGTCGCCATGCTCGGCACGGAGGAGTTCCTCGAGGCGTTCGGCAAGACGTCGTACGACCGCCGGCGACAGCACCGCGGGAAGCCGAACGAAGGCCTCGCGCGCAAATGATTCGATCGCAGCGGGGTCGAGGTCGTAGGGCTCGGCCAGCTCGCACTCGACCTGCTCATCGGTAGCCGCCGCGACGTCCGGCAACCCCGGGCCGTCGACCAGTTCGGTCGGCACGTTCTCGTTGGCGGCGAGGGTGACGTACCAGTCCCACCAATCCTGGTCGTTGCCCGCCCAGTCCTGTTCGATGCCACCGTCCCGGTTCTCTTCGGGAAGTCGGTCGTTGGTCGTCGTGTTGCTCAGAGCCACAGCAGGGCCGCCTCGTGGGAGAAGGTGTAGGAACCGGACACGTCGCGGCAGGAGGCGAGGTAGTCGCCCAACACGGGCGCCGCCTCCATCTCGTCCAGTGACACGGAGTCGTCGAATGCGCAGCGCTGCAGGAAGCCTTCGGCGACGCCACGATCGGACGTGCCGGTGGTGTAGGTGATGCGCTGATCACGCACGTCCGCACCGGCCCGCACCAGAGCGTCGCGCACCTGTTCGGCCGTTGTGTACGGGGTCGCCTCGCGCACACCGGCGCGGAAGGCGTCGTAGAAGGCGAGGTAGTGGGAGGCCGCGGTGGCCTGAGCGATCAGACCCAGGCCGCCCGGGGCGAGTGCGGCGACGAAACGCTCGGCCGCTGCGTCCAGCTCCGCCGGCGGCAGCGCGTAGAGCGCATGCGTGGCCCACACGACGTCGTAACCGGAGTACTCGACGGGCAGATCCTGCAGGGTCATCACGAGGTCGTGGCGGGCGGCAAAAGGCGCCCCTAGAACGCCTCGGGCCTCGGCGACGGAGAACGCCGACGGGTCGAGCAGGTCGTAGGCCAACTCGGGTACCGCGGACAGGTCGGTGTGGCGGCGCAGCGCAGTGGGGAACTTCCCGCTGCCGCAGGCCACGTCCAGCAGCGACCATCCGCCGTGCGCGCGGTCGGCGAGCAGGGCAGGCCAGTCGGCGGCCAGCGCGAGCTGGCGGTAGTCCTCGGTGGCCAGGGCGTAGAACGCCTCCATGCCTGTACGGCCGGCCTCACTCCAGTGCTCGAGACTCCGCTCGGCTGTGTCTTTGCTGCTCACGCCACTCCCCGTCTGCTCATCAGCACAACCGCGGGCACCGGAAGGAACCGTCGTGGTTGACTCGATCTAATGACGAGCCTAGTCCCGACCCCGACGAGCACCGCTGCCGCCGATCTTCTCGACGACCTGCGCACCCTCCGGCAGGGTGTTGCCGCTCTGCCCGCCCTGGAGCCCGACTCCTACGCGCGCGACCACGCCGCGTTCGAGTTGCTCTCCGACCAACGCGGCCTGATCGCCGACCACCTCGCCGACCGGATGGCGGAGCTGGGAGACGGACCTATCTCGGTCCTCTCGGTCGGCTGTGGTGACGGCTCGCTGGACGTGCGGCTCGCCGAGGGGCTGGTGCGGGCGGTGCCCGGCAGGCCGGTGCGTTACGTCGGCATCGAACCCTGGTCCGGGAGCGCTGCACTCTTCACGGCCGAGATGGCCGCATTGGAGGCCCGGGAGCTGACCGTCGAGGCACACGTCTCGTCGTTCGCCGACGCCTCGGTGGACGAGACCTTCGACGTCGTCGTGTTCGTGCATTCGATCTACTACGTCGTCGATCTCCGGGAGACGCTGCGCAGCGCCCTGGACCTGGTGCGACCCGGTGGGCAACTGTGGGTGCTCAACGCACCGCGTGCCGCGCTCAACGAGCTGGTCGATGTGCTCGCCCCGCCTTTGGAGGATCACCGGCAGTGGTTCAGCGCCGACGTCGAGGAGGCCTTCGCCGCCGAGGGGATCACGCTCGACGACGCGGTCACTCTGAACGCGCTCGTCGACCTTGCCTCGTCGAGCGACGAGGTACTCGATTTCGCGGTGCAGGCACGGCTGACCCCCGAGCTACGCGGCCCGGTGCGGGCCTACCTCGCCGCCGTCTCGGTACCTGGACCCGACGGCGAGGCCCGGGTGCCGCACCCGGTCGACGTGTTCAGCACGACCCGTCACTGATCGGCCCGGGCCCTCGGTGCGGGTCTAGTTCGCGCCGAGGATGAGGTCGGCGGCCTTCTCGCCGATGACCACGCTCGGGGCGTGGGTGTGCCCTCGGATGATGGTCGGCATGATCGACGCGTCGGCGACGCGCAACCTGTCGACACCGCGCACCCGCAACTGCGGATCGACGACACTGGTTGCGTCGCTGCCCATCCGGCAGGTGCTGACCGGGTGGTACAGCGTGTGGGCGTTGCGTTCGAGGGCTTCGGTCAGGAGGTCCTCGGTGGAGATGTCGGCCGCGACCTTCGGGCGGACGACGTCTCCGAGGAACTCCTTCAGCGACGGCTGGGTCGCGATGTTCATGCAGGCGCGCAGGCCCTCGATCATGGCGCGTCGGTCGACGCCGCCGGCGTCGGACAGGTAGCGCGGATCGACGATGGGCTTGGCGGTCGGGTCGGCCGAGCGCAGTGTGATCTCTCCCCGACTCTCGGGCTTGAGCAACACGGCCCCGATGACCGCGGCGTGCGCATCAGGCGCGATGAGGCCCTCATCGAAGAAGGGGGCGGGGGCGTAGATGAGTTCCACGTCCGGGAACGGCACCTCGTCACGGGTCTTGATGAAGCCGTAGGCCTCGGCGACATTCGACGTCAGCATGCCGCGACGACGGGTCAGGTAGTTCACCAACTCGGGGATCTTCTCGGCATGGAACAGCGAGTCCGACTCGGTCTGCCAGCCGATCAGGGAGCACAGGTGGTCCATCAGGTTCTTGCCTACCTCGGGGGCGTGATGCCGCACGCCGATCCCGTGCTCGGCCAACTCCGACTGGTCGCCGATGCCCGAGAGCATCAGCAGTTGCGGTGAATTGACCGCACCGCCGGCGAGAATCACCTCGGTCCCGGCACGCACGGTGTGCAGCGTGCCGTCCTTCAGGTACTCCACCCCGACCGCCGCCGAGCCCTCGAACACCACTCGTGTCGCCTGGGCCTCGGTGACGATCGTGAGGTTGGGGCGCTTGCGGATCGGCTTGAGGTAGGCGTCGGCCGTGCTCCACCGCGCGCCGCGCTTCTGATTGACCATGGTCTGCGAGAAACCCTTGGGCTCGGCCAGATTCGCCTGCTCCACCGGGTAGCCGGCCTCGCGAACGGCCTCGAGGAACGAGGCGGTCAGCCGGCGTGGGCTGCGCTGGTTCGACACCACGAGGGGTCCGGTGGTTCCCGCGTCGAGCGCGGTGGTCTCCTCGATGCTCTCGATCTTCTGGAAGTACGGGACCACGTTGTCGAACGACCACGTCGAGTCGGACAGCGATGCCCACTCGTCGTAGTCGGCGGCGAAACCGCGGACCCACATCATCGCGTTCATCGACGACGAGCCGCCGAGCATTTTTCCGCGCGGCCAGAAGATGGTGCGGTCACGCAACTCCGGCTGCGCCTCGGTGTCGTAGTTCCAGTCGACGTCGCTGCGGAACAGCTTGGAGAACGCCGCGGGGATGTGGGCGAATTTGTTCTTGTCCTCCGGGCCGGCTTCGAGCACGACGACGGAGTTGTTGGGATCCGCACTGAGCCGGTTGGCGAGAACGGCGCCCGAGGAGCCGGCGCCGACGACGACGTAATCAGCGGACAGGGTGTTCGGCATGGGTTTCCTTGTCTATCCGCGCAGAGCGGAGGCGAAGATGGCGGGCAGCTTGGTCCAGGACGGCTTGGCGGCGAACGCCGTGAGCAGCCGCCCGGTGGTGGCTGCGGTCCGGTTGGTGACGAACCATGGCGGCTTGGGCGAGATGGCCCATTCACGGTTGATGATCGACCGCGGCGACGGGCGGAACGGGCCGCGGACCACGGTGCGCTCGGCGTCGTCGATGAGCAACGCGTTGTGCACGATGCCCATCCCGCTCTGGATGTCGTCGATGGTGTGGCCGGGGAACGCGCCCCAGGTGGCGCCCGCGGTCAGGAACCCGACGCCGGTCCACGCGTTGACGGCGACAGTCCCATAGTTCAACTCGGCCACCAACTCGTCGAACCTCGAACCCAACCCGCGGATCGTCTTGGGGTGGGCCACGATGTTGATGCCGAGCGTTCCCACGAAGTCGGAGTTGACCGTCCGCACAGCCTCGCCGGCGAACTGCTCACCGCCGTAGGGCAACTCGATGACGCCGAGTACCGGCGCGAAGTACTCCGTCTGCAGCAGGTCGACCTCCTGGCCGGGGTCGATGTCGTGGATGAGCACTCGCCCGCTCTCGAGCCGGTCGGCGGCGGGGTAACTCGTCATTGCCGCGCCGACGCGGTTGTCACTGCCCGGGTAGTACGGGGCGCGGCCGGGGGCCTTGTCCAGTGCGGTGCGCAACGCCGCGACGAACTGGTCGCGCTGCTTCCACTCCGACGACAGCACGACGACCTGCGATGCGACGCAGTTGTAGCCGCCGTTGTGCAGGCGCTGTGTGGCAACGTGTTCGGCCTGGTACTCGATGTCGGCCTTGCTCCACTCGCCGGGGAGAATAATCGTAGGCGACACACCACCGAGTTCGCTGGTCATGGGCTTGTTCAGCAGGGGTTCGTTCGCGGCGCGGCGGGCCGCACCTTTCTCGCCGGGCCCGAAGACGATGGTGTCGTGGGTGATCGAGCTGCCGGTCATGTGGACGTGGTCGACGGCGTCGTGATTGACGAGGTACGTGCCCAGTTCCGCCCCGCCGGTCAGTAGCCGCACCGCACCGACATCGATGAGCGGTGCGAGGACTTTGGTGAGTACCGGGAGCATCGGATCGGTGATCGGGTTCAGCTTAAGGGCGACCACACGGTTGTGGGCGAACAGCTCGTAGAGCGTGTCGAGCGGGGCGATCGACATGATGTTGCCCGCACCCAGCACGACGCCGATGCCGTGGGTGTGCGTGGGGTCGAGTTGCGCGAGACCGGCGGCCTGCTTGGCCCGGGCGGGATCGACGCCCGGCTGCAGCCACACGTCGGCGCTGAAACCGTTGAGCAACAACGAGTCGAAGATGCCCAGAGGTAGTACGCGCACCGTGGTGCGACCGCCCGGTGCGGACCCGAAGGTGGCTCCGGCGATCGGGCTGGAACCGGACTCGAGCGCGGTGAGGCTGTGCGCCAGTGTGGCCGCGCCGCCGGCGAATGCGTAGGGACCCGAGATCCACTCCTCTCCGACCAGTGGCGACCCGGGATCGAGCTTCTTGATCGTCGTCGCGGCGGCGACCCATTCCTTCGCATGGCGCGCGGTGAGATCGCGAACCTGCTCGAGCAGAGCCCGGCGATCGGACAGGGTCAGCGACCCCCAGGCCTTCTCGCCCGCGCCCAGGTCCACCAGGGCCCGGTCGACGGTGACGTGCCCGGTGGAGTCGGGGCTGTTCGCGACGTCTACGCCGGAACCGGTTGTCTCTGACACTGGGATCACTCGTCTCTGAGTCGATGATGGGGAATCTGCGGATCTCCTCGTCACTGTATCTGTGATCGCCGTCACCGACGGCCCGCGCACCCCTCGCCGCCGCGTTGCCTATTCTTCGGCGATGGCGGTATCCGGCAACGACATCATTCATCTGCAGCGCTGTGTCGAGTTGGCGCGCGAGGCGCTCACGGCGGGTGACGAACCCTTCGGCTCCGTCCTCGTGGACAGCGCGGGCCGTCGACTCGTCGAGGATCGCAACCGGATCAGTGGCGGTGACAGCACCCGACATCCGGAGCTGACGATCGTGGAATGGGCGGTGCAGCACCTCTCCCCCGACGAACGTGCGACCGCGTCGGTGTACACCTCCGGTGAGCACTGCCCGATGTGTGCGGCCGCGCACGCCTGGGTGGGTTTGGGACGAATTGTCTATGCGGTGTCGTCGGCCCAGCTCGGAACGTGGCGGTCGGAATGGGACGCCCCGGACTCACCGGTGGCAGGGCTGCCGATCAACGCCGTCGCCCCCGGGGTTCAGGTGGAGGGTCCTGTCGAAACCTTCGTCGACGAGATGAAAGCGCTGCACCGTTCCAGTGTCGGTGGGGTCTGACCAGCGGCACCGGCCGTCATCGTCACTTTTGCGCGTCCAGCGCCGTCTTCACGTCGGACTGGGTGTTCGCCAGGAACTTCTGCAAGTCGTCACCCGTGGAGAACGTGGTGGTGAACTGACTGCGCTGCGCGATCGCGATCCACGCGGGAGATTTCACCATGTCGCCGAGCGCGTTGCGCCAGTAGTCGACCGCGGAGGCGGGCATGTCCGGCGGTCCGTACAGGCCCCGCCAGTTCGAGAGCGTCACATCGAGACCCTGCTCGCGCGCTGTGGGCGCATCGAGACCGGGCACACGGTTCTCGGCGAGCACGCCCAGCGCACGAAGCGTTCGATCGCGCACCGCACCGGCGAATTCGCTGACGCCACCGATAGCGACATCGACGGTGTCGTTGCGTAGTGCAGCGGTCTGATCGGCACCGCCCTCGACGTCGATGTATCGGACTTTCGACGGGTCGCCCCCGGTAGCGGACACCAGCAGGTCGAACGGTGCCTGGTCATCGGCCGCGGCACCGACGCGCACGCTCGACGGATCCGCCTTGATCGCCGCCATCACCTCGCCGAGATTCGCCGACGGCGACGCCGACCCGGTGACGACGACGAAGTACTCGGTCATCAGACGCGCGATCATGGTGACGTCGGCGTAGCCGTACGGAGATCTGCCCTCGAGTTGGTTGAGCATCATCGACAGCGACGTCACCGCGATCTGGTCGTCGGCACCGCGGTGATCGCGGACCATGGTCGCGAGCAGATCAGCTCCGGCGCCGCCGGGCTTGTTCTGCACGGGCAAACCGACGGTCACGATCTTGTCGGCGCGCAGGGCGTCGACCACCGCACGGATCGTCAGGTCGAAACCACTGCCGGGTCCGGCGCCGGCGGACATGGTCACCGGGCCGCTCGGGTACGCAGTCGCAGAGTCGGGCTGCCTGGAGTCGGAGTCGGCACACCCCGCCATGACCAGGACCGTGGCCGCCAGTGCGGCCAGTGCCGTCGTCAACCTCATGTGATGCCTCTTCTCCCGGGGTGTACCTGCTCATCAAACAAGACCGTGGCCGTCGAGGCCTCAGAAACCCGGAACGGGCGAGGTGTCGAATCAGGACCGTTGTCGTCCGCAATTCGGGAGATGCTCTTGATGCACGGAGCAACGGGCTCCGGCATCGAGGGAGTAGCCATGGCCGAGGTCGCAGTTTTCCATTCAGTTCTGGGCATCCGCCGCGGGATCGACGATGCCGCGCAACGCCTGCGCGACACCGGCCACGACGTGAGCGTGGTCGACCAGTACGACGGCCGGTCGTTCGACGACTACGAGATCGCCGGCGCCTTCGTCGCGGACATCGGTTTTCCCGAGCTGATGCGGCGTGCGCTCGACGGCGTGGAGGGACTGTCCGACGGTTTTGTGGCGCTGGGGTTCTCGAACGGCGGTGGGATGGCCACCCACGTCGCACTGCACCGTCGGGTCAGCCGGGCAATCCTCTGTTCGGGGGCACTTCCGCTCGAGATGCTGGGCGCAGATCATTGGCCGGATCGTGTGCCGGTGCAGATTCACTACTCGGACGACGATCCGTTCAAGAAGGACGGCTCCGTGGAATCGGTGATGCGATCGGTCACCGATGCGGGCGCCTCTGCCGAGTACTTCCGATACCCGGGCCGCGGACACCTGTTCACCGATGTCGATCTCGTGGATGAGTTCGATCCTGTTGCCGCCGAACAGTTGTGGCAGCATGTCGACAGATTCATCGGCTGACTGTCGGAGCCGGTCCGCCGCCTGGACGGCCGTGGTCGGCAATCGCCGAACACAGTGAGAGGACCAGAGCCGCGGCAGCTGTCCCCGGATGCGGCACCTGCAGGTGCCGCGGACCAGAACGACTGCCGCGGATCGGTGTGACCCGCGGGGTGCACGGTTCGCGTCAACCCGCGATCGCCCGCGACCCGCGCGATCTTGGCGGCGTGGCCCGTTGCGGCTACCGCGCCGAGTCGGCCAACGCCCTGAACTGAACAGGATCGTGGGCACAGAAGATCTGGGGCCCTGCGGTTCGTGCGGCCAGGTCCGCAAGCCTTCGTTGGTTCTCGCGCAGTTGCCGTCGATCGTCAGCCAGAGCAGTTTCCACCATCGAGATCGACCGACCCGATGACTGACCGGTGATGGCCCGACGGTGATGGAACGCGTCACCGGCGTGGAGCAACCATCCACGCTGCGGATCGTCGATCGCGATGGCACAGTGGCCGGCGGTGTGTCCGGGCATCGGTATGGCGCAGACGGAGTCGTGCACCATGTGCCCGGCGAACCCGAACAGTTCGTCCGGGAAATCGGAGTACCCCGAGGTCCGGTTCTTGACCGCCCTCAGTTGCGGCGCGCGGTACCGGACCTTGGCCGCGGCGTCGGTCCGGGTCGTGGCCGAGGATTGTTCGACGGCCGACGTGTGCACGGTCGCCGAGGGGAAATCAGCTGCGCCACCAAGGTGGTCGAGGTCCATGTGCGTCAGCACGATGTGCGCGACGTCGGCGGCCGAGAAGCCCATGGCGTCGAGTTGGGTGACAGCCGCCTCGGCGGGATCGAGCGTGGGCAGAAGGAGTCGGAATCCGACGCCGAGCCTCGAGTTCGCGTGGGCGACATCGTCGGTTCCCAGCCCGCTGTCGATCAGGGCCAGCCCGTGCTCGAACTCGCAGACGACGACATGGCTGACCAACGCGGGCCCTCCGAGTCGCGCCCGGAACGTCCCACAGTTGAGGTGACGAACCCGCCGCAACGATCCCAGTGCACGCATTCCCACATCTTCACACCTTCGACGCGCGCCGGATCAGGTCCAGCGCGGATTGCGCCCGGTCCTGGCGATGACGTGGTCGAGCCGGTCGGCATCCTCGGGCGCCGCGGCGACAGGGCCGAACGGCCCCTCGTCCGAGTTCGCGTCCGGGGAGAACAGTACGAAGAACTGCTCGACCCGATCCAGGGTCGAGTCCTCGACGTTCAAGGTCTGGCCGGTGGCGCGGGACAGATCCCATGCGTGGACGGTCAGTTCCTCGATCGCGACGATCGCGTTGTCCGCAGCCGACATCTCGATGCCCCCCGCCGAGACCTGCCCATCCCACGCGCTCGGTTCGCGCCAGCCCGCGGCGAGATCATCGAGCGCGCCGGGGATCGCAACCCGCCAGTCATCGACGAGATGGTCCGGAGGCCGGATGGTGTTCTTACGCGCGTTGTCGGCGAAAACGCTCGTGAACTGGTGGACATGGGCGAGCAACTCCCCCACCGTCCAGTCCTCACAGGGGGTCGGACGGTCGAGTTGGCCGTTCTGCACCCCTTCGATCAATCGAGCCATCTCCACTGTCGCCGGTCCGAGATCGAACACGGGTCACCTCTTCTCCTGGTGGGCTGTCACGGGTATGACCACGACGGAGCCGAGAACTGAGCGGTGACGCGGACTATCCGGTCGGGATGAGCACCTCACCCTCGAGTCCGTCCGGGTCGCGGAAGAACATGCTGAGCACGCCTCCGAAGTCGTTGACCGCCCCGTCGCTCGCCCCGTGTTCGACGAGTCGCCCGCGGATCGTCTCGAATGCATCCCGGGACGCGGCCTGCAATCCGAGATGATCGAGCCGTCCACGTCCCCACATGGGCGTCTGCCGGTCGGCCTGATCGTTGCCCTCGATGGTGAACACATTGAGCTCGGTGTGCGGCCCGATCCTGATCACCGTCATCGTCTCCCCGCCGTCGTCGCCGTGCGGCGTCGTCGGACCGACCTCTGCCTCGAACACCTCGCGATAGAACGAACCGAGCTTGTCGACGTCCCCCGAGATCAGCGCGACATGATTGATTCCGTCCAACAGCATCGGGACTGCCCTCCATTGCCTCGTCAGCGGTCCGGTTGCACCACCGTATCCGTCTGGGCCCCTAAGGGATCCCGATGTCCACGGTCGATTTTGCCTGGCGACGCTCGTCATAGGTCAACGCCGCGACGTCGACCTGTACCGCGCGTTCCCACCGGCGGTGCACGGGACACCTCTGGAACCGCGCCGACCCGAAGCGGATCGCTTTGAAGGAGACCAGCGGTATCCAGATCGTCGAGTAGAACGCACCCGAGTCACATCTGACGATCGTCCGTTCCATAGCGTCGATCATTCGCCGAGGTAACCACCTTCGCAAGGGTGCCGCGCATATCGCCGCTTCAGTTTGCCCGTAGGTATTCGTCTACGCCGGTGAGAAGCCGATCGATGTCCGTGTCGTCGTTGTAGGCCGCCAGTCCCACTCGCAGGCCGGTGTCGGTGCCGGTGTTCAACGCGCGGATCGCTTCGTGTGCATAGAAGCTGCCTGCCGGCGCCAGGACATGGCGCGCGGCGAGGAATCGGTAGACCTCCGTGGCATCGACGCCATCGAAGGTGAAGAAGAGCGTGGGTGTCCGCTCCTCCGCCACCGAGTGACACCTGACGCGATCTCCGAAGCGGGCGAAGCCGTCCTCGACGCGCCCTCGCAACCGGACCTCGTGCTCGTCGATGAGATGGTGGGCGGCAATGAGTCGCTCGCGCCGCGAGCCGGCGTCCGTTCCGATGCCGGCGATGAAGTCCACCGCCGCGGTCGCACCCGCCATGATCTCGTACGGGAGGGTGCCGAGTTCGAACCGTTCGGGAACGCGGTTCGTCGACGGGATCAACTTGTCCGGGTGCAGGGACTCGAGCAACTCCGGATCTGCGGCCAGGACACCGCAGTGTGGCCCGAAGAACTTGTAGGGCGAGCAGGTGAAGAAATCGGCGCCCAGCGCCCCGACATCGACCGACGAGTGCGCCGCGTGATGGACGCCGTCGACGTAGACAAGAGCACCGACCGCGTGAGCCCGTCGGGCGATGCGCGCAACGGGCGGCTTGGTGCCCAGCAGGTTCGACGCCGCCGTGACCGCGACGAGGCGGGTCCGGTCGGTGATGACGGAGTCGAGGCCCGACAGGTCGAGACCCGCGGTGGCCGCGTCGAGCGGGAGCCAGACGATCCTCGCCCCGACCGCCTCGGCCGCCTGCACCCACGGCCGGACGTTGGAGTCGTGGTCGAGTCGGCTCACGACGATCTCGTCGCCGGGACCCCACGACTTCGCCAACATGCGGGAGACGTCGTAGGCGATCTGGGTTGCACTGCGTCCGATGACGATTCCACGAGGCGACACTCCCAGCAGATCGGAGAACGCGAGACGAAACTCCTCGACGACCTTCTCGGCGTTGCGCTCACTGGCGACCAACGGACCCCGGTTGGACAACGGCGCCAACAGGGTGCGGGTGATGGCGTCGGCCACCACCGACGGTGTCTGAGTGCCGCCCGGACCGTCGAAATGCGCGATACCTGACTTCAGGGCGGGAAACTGCTCACGAACAGCGACGACGTCGAAGGCCATGATCCATGGTCACACGTGCGGCGACCGCCTCGTTTCCGACGGGGTGCTCGCCGGGCCGACCGGGACGACGACGGCACCTAGGATCGAGGACATGGTGATGGCTGATCGACCCGAAGTGGAGACCGCATCCGCGCCCCTGACGGCACTGGCGATGGTCGGACTGGCCGAGAGCATGCTCAACGGTCTGGCGCGGGTGCCGTTCCGTCGTCCGTGGCAGGGCCCGAGCGGTCTGCTCGACAACATCGGACAATCCGTCACCCGCCAGGCCATCCGATCGTTCATGGGCTACTCGATGGGATTGCCGATCGAGGAGTTCCGCTCGATGGAGAAGATCCTCGACGACATCTGTCGCGTCGTGATGCCGCCGTTCATCGGACTCGTCGACGGTGTGGAACTGACCAAGGACATCATCGGCGGTGTCGAGGGTCTGTGGTGTCGCGCCAAGGCCAGCTCAGACGAGTTCGTCGACGACCCCGATGACAAGGAGACTATCGCGGCCACCGTGCTCTACCTGCACGGCGGCGGATACATCGGCACCTCGCCCATCATGTACTCCGCGTTCGCGGCGTCGCTGGTGCGGATCACGGGCTACGAGATATTCATCGCCGACTACCGGATGGCCCCGGAGTTCCCGTTCCCGGCCGGTGTGCACGACGCCGCCGACGTCTACGAGGGACTGCTCGAGCGCGGCATCGACGCCGACCATCTCATCGTGGCCGGCGATTCCGGCGGCGGTGGACTGGCCACCTCGCTGGTCTCCTACCTCCACGATCACGACATGCCACGCCCGGCCGCGGTGATGCTGTTCTCACCCGAGGTCGATCTCGACCTCAACCACCCGTCGATCACCACCAACGCCCAGCACGACATCCTGCCGTGGAACGTGCCGGTCAGCCCGTACCTGCAAGGTGTCCAGCCCAACGACGAGCGGGTCTCGGCCATCTACGCCAAGCCACAACCGGAGTGGTTCCCGCCGACGTTCGTCTGCTGGGGCGAGGACGAGATGTTCCGCGACGGCATCCGCCAGTTCGTCGACGCCCTGACGACCGCGGGGGTGACCGTGTACGCGATGGAGGAACGCGGCATGTTCCATGTCTTCCCGATCCTCATGCCGTGGGCGGAGTCGTCGAAGCGGGTGTTCCGCGCGCTGCGGGAACTCTCCCGCCGCCACGTCAGCTCCGACCCCGAGGCCGCGCCTACGCACTGACAGTTCCGACGCGGGGACGGAGTCAGCCCGATGCGCCGATCAGACTGATCACGGCGAATGCGGCCGCGATCACCACGATCGCGGTGATCACCACCCACACACCGCCGCCGCCGGGCATGTCGCCACCACTACGCAACGCAATGGACGTCCGACGCCACCGCCACCCACCCAGCACCGCGGTCAGTGCGCCCACGGCGATCAACGTGACGCCCAGCGCCTGCCGGGTCCCGGGTTCGCCGAACCGGTCGATGACGTGCAATACCGCGACACCTGCTGCGATCAGACCCAACGACGTCCGGATCCAGGCCAACACGGTGCGCTCGGCGGCGAGGGTGAATCGTGCGTCGACCGATCCGACTGGGCGGTCGTCGGGTTCGGGTGTGTCGTGTGGGGTCACGACGACGATCATCCCGTGCGCACCGCCTCGGAACAACGCCGGTTGGCCGAAGTCGACTGCTCGAGGTCAGGTCTGGCGCGGGAGGAGTTCGTCGACGAAGCGGTCCACGAAGGACGTCATGCCGCCTGAGGCGGGAATGATCACGAACTTGCTCAGTCCGGCCTGGATGTAGTCGTCGATCATCCGATGCAGCGCAGGCCATCCGGTCGCAACCAGCTCCCGCGCGTCGACCTCGGGCCGTCTGCTGCCTGCCCGAGCCGTCAGTTCGTCGGGATCGGCACCGTCGGCCACCAAGATGGTGATGCCGAAGTGGTCGTCGTCGATCTGCCGTCCCGATGCGGCGGCCGCGGCGTTGATCTCAGCGACCCCGGCCGCGGCCTCGGCGGGCGTGACGAAGCTACCGAGCCACCCATCGCCGAGAGCCCCGATCCGCCGGTAGGCCGCGGGCACCCGGCCGCCGAGCCAGACGTCCACCGAACCTGAGTGACCCTGCCGGACAGCAGCGCCGGTCACATCGAAATGGTCACCCGCGAAGTCGATGTCGTCGTCGGCCAGCACCGCACGCAGCAGCCGCAGGGACTCGTCGAACACCTCGCCGCGCCGCCCGTTCACGGGAAAGAGCTCACGCTCCTTCGGGTTGCCGGCCTGCAGACCGAACACCGGTAGCACCCGTCTCGGGGCGAGCGCGGCCAGCGAGAGCAACTGCTTCGCGACCAGGACCGGATGACGTCCGGGCAGGATTGCCACCGACGTCCCCACCTTCAACTTCTCCGTGCGTGATGCCGCGTAGGCCATACCGACGAACGGGTCGACCGCCCGCGAGTAGACGAGCTCGGAGAACCACAGGGAGTCGACACCGTCGGCCTCGAGTCGATCCACCAGACCCGGCAGATCAGCGGGGTCGAGGTCTGCGCCGGTTCCGATTCCGAATCGAATGCTCATCGCTTCTTCCTACACTTGCCAACGACACCCGACACGTCGACGATTCATCGAACGGACGAGGAGCTGCACATGCCGGTGCTGGGAGTGGGCGGCATCTTCTTTCGAGCGCAGGATCCCGATGCGTTGACCGTCTGGTATCGCGATCTCCTGGGCGTCGGCGCCGGTTGCGTCGCCGATGGCGGAGGCCCGCCGGACGAGTGGTCGTGGCAGGTGACAGGCGGTCCGCTGGTCTTTGCGCCGTTCGGCTCGACCACCGACTACTGGGCTTCGGACAAACAGTTCATGATCAATCTCCGCGTCAGCGACCTCGACGACCTGCTGGTGCACCTGTCCGACGCCGGTGTCGCGATCATCGAAGACCCCGAGTGGAACTCACCCGAGACCGGCCGGTTCGCACGCGTCCATGATCCCGAGGGCAACGCGATCGAGCTCTGGGAGCCTCCCGCGAGCTGAGCGAGCTCAGCTACCGAAACGAACCGGCGTCTGATCGACCGGGTACGCCGCCACCCGCATCTCCACGTAGCCGTCGCACGGACCGCCGTCGATGTCGGTGCGCCACACTCCCGCATAGCTGCCGTCGGCCTGTTTCGTGTAGGTCGCCACCGACCTCGCGGGCGCCCAGACCTTGGCCCGATCCGGGCCCTGATAGCAATCCCACTCCCAGTCGTAGACGTGAACCCAGCTCGTGCCGTTGAACACATACCTGGCCGGCTGCGGCAACGTCGGGTTCTTCGGAGCCGGGCCACCGCTGACCGTCGACACACACGGCGTGCCGGACCTGCACTCCGTGGTGAACGTGTAGACGTCGGAGAAGTCGGGCTCGCCCTGCCGGGCCGCCAGACTCGTCCCGTACTTCGAGGCGGCGAACCGCTTCAACGAGTACTGGCCGTCCCAGGACGGCTGCGCTGCACTCGCAGGCACCGCCCCGGAGACCAGCCACGCCGCGACCAGGACGACCACCACGAGCATCTTGCGCATACCGGAAGTCAACCATGTGCAGCGCCCGATCGGGGATCGTTCAGCCGTCGACGTAGGTCGCCAGGTGTTCGCCGGTGAGCGTCGACCGGGCCCGCACCAGGTCGGCCGGCGTGCCCTCGAAGACCACCTGTCCGCCGTCGTGACCGGCCCCGGGACCGAGGTCGATGATCCAGTCCGCGTGGGCCATCACCGCCTGGTGGTGCTCGATGACGATCACCGACTTACCGGAGTCGACCAGGCGGTCGAGCAGTCCGAGGAGGTTCTCCACATCGGCGAGGTGCAGGCCGGTCGTCGGCTCGTCCAACACGTAGACCTCGCCCTTGCCCGCCATCTGGGTGGCCAGCTTGATGCGCTGGCGTTCCCCGCCGGACAACGCCGTGAGGGGCTGACCCAGCTTGATGTAGCCGAGGCCGACGTCGACGAGGCGCTCCAGTATCTTGTGCGCCGCCGGCAGGGGCGCCGGACCGTCGCCGAAGAACACCTCGGCCTCGGCGGCCGACATCCCCAGGACCTCGCTGATGTTGCTGCCGCCCAACGTGTATTCGAGCACCGAGGCCTGGAATCGCTTGCCCTCGCACACCTCGCACGGCGTGGCGACGCCGGCCATCATCGCGAGGTCGGAGTAGATGACGCCGTTGCCGTTGCACGTCGGGCAGGCCCCTTCCGAATTGGCGCTGAACAGTGCCGGTTTGACGCCGTTCTCTTTCGCGAACGCCTTGCGGATGGGTTCGAGCAGTCCGGTGTAGGTCGCGGGGTTGCTGCGTCGGGACCCCTTGATGGGGGTCTGGTCGACCGCGATCACGCCGTCGAGTCCGGTGACCGACCCGTGGATCAGCGAACTCTTTCCCGAGCCCGCCACGCCGGTCAGGACCACCAGGACGCCCAGGGGGATGTCGACGTCGACGTCGCGCAGGTTGTGGGAGTCGGCGCCGCGCACCTCGAGGACCGTGGTCGCCGTGCGCAGCGTCGACTTCAGGGTCGCCCGATCGTCGAGATGCGTTCCGGTCAGCGTGCCGCTGGCCCGGAGGCCCTCGACGGTGCCCTCGAACATCACCTGTCCGCCGTCGGATCCCGCACGCGGTCCCAGGTCGACGATGTGATCGGCGATGACGATGGCCTCGGGCTTGTGCTCGACGACGAGCACGGTGTTGCCCTTGTCGCGCAGACGCAACAGCAGGTCGTTCATCCGCGCGATGTCGTGCGGGTGGAGTCCGATGGTCGGTTCGTCGAAGACATAGGTGACGTCGGTCAGCGACGATCCGAGATGACGGATCATCTTGGTGCGCTGCGCCTCGCCGCCGGACAGCGTTCCCGACGGGCGGTCGAGCGACAGGTACCCCAGCCCGATCTCGACGAACGAGTCCAGGGTCTGCCGCAGGGTGGTGAGCAGCGGCGCCACCGACGGTTCGTCGAGTCCACGCACCCACTCGGCGAGGTCGTTGATCTGCATCGCGCAGGCGTCCGCGATGTTGATGCCGTTGATCTTCGACGATCGAGCGCCCTCCGTGAGGCGTGTCCCGTCGCAGTCCGGACAGGTCTGAAAGTTCGTGGCACGCTCCACGAACGCGCGGATATGCGGTTGCAGGGACTCGACGTCCTTCGACAGCATCGACTTCTGGATCTTCGGGATCAGCCCCTCGTAGGTCAGGTTGATGCCCTCGACCTTGATCTTCGTCGGTTCCTTGTGGAGGAGGTCGTCGAGCTGTCTCTTGGTGAAGTCCTTGATCGGCTTGTCGGGGTCGAAGAACCCGCACCCGCTGAAGATCCGTCCGTACCAACCGTCCATCGTGTAGCCGGGAATCGTCAGGGCACCGTCGTTGAGCGACTTCTCGGCGTCGTAGAGCTGGGTGAGATCGATGTCGCTGACCGATCCGCGGCCCTCACATCGGGGACACATTCCACCGGTGATGGTGAACGTCTTGCGTACCTTGACGTCGCGGCCTCCCTTCGAGACGGTCGCGGCACCTGCGCCACTGGCAGACCCGACGTTGAACGAGAAGGCCTGAGCGGAACCGATATACGGCGTCCCGAGACGGCTGAACAGGATGCGCAGCAAAGAGTTGGCGTCGGTGGCCGTGCCGACCGTCGACCGCGGATCACCACCCATCCGCTGCTGGTCGACGATGATAGCCGTCGTCAGCCCGTCCATCAGATCGACCTCGGGTCGCGCGAGGGTGGGCATGAAGCCCTGCAGGAAGGCGCTGTAGGTCTCGTTGATCATGCGCTGCGACTCGGCGGCGATGGTGCTGAACACGAGCGAACTCTTACCCGACCCCGACACCCCGGTGAACACCGTCAGACGGCGTTTGGGGATCTCGACGCTGATGTCCTTGAGGTTGTTGACGCGTGCACCGTGCACTCGGATCAGGTCGTGGGTGTCGGCGACGTGGGGATCGGGCGTGGTCCTAGCCGTTCGCGTGGCCATGGTCTGAGGTTCTCCGTCTCGTCGATGCAGATCGTCTGGTGCAGTCAGGGTTCAGGCCGTCGATTCGGACATAATAGTGGCTCGTACGTCGCTCATCACGAGACTTCCTGTGCCACGATCGACGTCATGACCGACATGGACGGCATCGACGCGCAGGTCGCCCCGAGCGGAACCGGGTGCCTGGACTGTGAGACCGACGGCAGCTGGTGGTTCCATCTGCGGCGGTGCGCGCTGTGCGGCCACATCGGTTGTTGCGACGACTCGCTCAACGGGCATGCCACCGCACACGCGACGAGCACGGGCCATCCGATAGTGCAGAGCTTCGAACCCGGGGAGAGCTGGTTCTTCGACTACCGGACCGACGGCATGTTCACCGGACCGGTGCTGGCCCCACCGCATGAACACCCGAGCGCGCAGCCGACGCCGGGACCGGGCGATCGCGTGCCGGGCGATTGGCAGCAACTCCTCCTCGACCACCGCTCCCGCTAGACGATCGGTCGCCTCGGCTGCGCGTCGAGGTCACCGGCGGTCGATAATGGGCCGATGGGTGTCATCAACAGTCGGTTCCGGGGCAAACGTCGCGACGGGCCGCCCCTTCCTCCGGGCCAGTACCTGACCACCGACTTCCCGGTGCTCGCCACCGGCGCCACCCCTCGGGTGGTCACCGACCGGTGGTCGTTCTCCCTCACCACACCGGATGGGCAGGGCCACCGGTGGACGTGGCCGGAGTTCATTGCGCTACCCCAGCAGAAGATCGTGGTGGACATCCACTGCGTCACCCGGTGGTCGAAGCTCGGCACGGCGTGGACCGGCGTCTCCATCGACACCCTCCTCGACGCCGCAGGCGCCGACCTGTCATCCGTCAGCCATGTGATGGCGCACGCCTACGGCGGGTATACGACGAACGTTCCGTTGGCCGACCTCGTCGACGGTAAGGCGATGATCGCCCACACCTTCGACGGAAAACCTCTACATCCCGAACACGGCGGGCCCGCACGACTTCTCGTGCCGCACCTGTATTTCTGGAAGAGCGCGAAATGGGTCAACGAGCTGCACCTGCTGACCCAGGACGAGCCCGGCTTCTGGGAGGCCAACGGCTATCACATGTACGGCGACCCCTGGCAGGAGCAGCGCTATGCGTGAGGGGTTCGGTCGGTGACGACGTGGCAGGTGGCCACGGTGACGGCCGCCATCATGGAGACCCCCACCGCACGGTCGCTGTGGTTGTCGATCCCGGGCTTTCCCGGCGCGCAGGCGGGTCAGCACATCGACATCAGATTGACCGCACCCGACGGCTACTCGGCGTCGCGGTCGTATTCGCTGTCCGACGTCCGCGAGGGTGACACCGTCGCGGTCAGCGTCGAGGAACTCGACGACGGCGAGGTGTCGCCGTTCCTGGTGCGCGATCTCGAGGTCGGGGAGCAAGTCGAGATCGCCGGGCCGATCGGTGGGCACTTCGTGTGGTCGCCGCCGACGCCCGGCGCCGCACGGCCGATCCAGTTGGTGGCGGGTGGTTCCGGCATCGCCCCGTTGATGGCGATGGTGCGCCTGCGGGAGACCGCGGCCCCGGACGCCACGTTCCGTCTGCTGTACACGGCCCGTTCTCCCGAACACGTCTACTACCGCGACGAGTTCGCCGCGCTCACCGCACACCGACGGCTGCCGATCGACTGGTTCTACACGCGATCGGCTCCAGCCGACTCGGCCCGGCCGGCGGGCCGGATCACCCACGACGAGTTCCTGGCCTCGGTGATCCCGGTGGAGAGTCGTCCCCTGATCTACCTGTGCGGCGCCGAGGAATTCGTCGAGATGCTCGGTGAGTGGCTCGTCGACGCCGGCTACCCGACGAACTCGATCAGGATCGAGCGCTATCTCGCCGCGTGACGAGCGCACGTCCGTGACTCACACCTCTGCGGCCAGAGCCCGTCCGGCCTGTCGTCCGCCGAACAGGCAACCACCGAGGAATGTCCCCTCAAGCGATCGGTAGCCGTGCACCCCGCCACCACCGAAACCGGCGATCTCACCGGCGGCCCACAGGCCGGGAACCGCGGACTGCTCTGCGTTCTGCACCCGACCGGCCAGGTCGGTCTGGAGTCCGCCGAGCGTCTTGCGGGTGACGATGTTGAGTCGAACCGCGATCAACGGACCGGCCTTGGGGTCGAGGATCTTGTGCGGAGCCGCCGTCCGCGCGATCCGCTCCCCCCGTGACCGACGCGAGTTGTGGATCGCCGAGATCTGCAGGTCCTTGGTGAACGGGTTGTCGATCTCGCGGTCCCTGGCCACGATCTGGCGGCGGAGGTCGTCGTGGACGATCAGCTCGGTCCCGGTGATCCGGTTCATGCCGTCGACGAGCTCGGTCAGCGTGTCGGCGACGACGAAGTCCTCGCCGTGCTCCTTGAACGCCTCGACGGGTCCGCTCGCACCCGGCAGCACTCGACTCAGGACCAGCTTGAGGTCCTTGCCGGTGATGTCGGGGTTCTGCTCCGACCCCGACAACGCGAACTCCTTCTCCACGATCTTCTGCGTGAGGACGAACCACGAGTAGTCGAACCCGGTGTCCTGGATGGCTTTCAACGTCCCGAGAGTGTCGAAGCCGGGGAAGTTGGGCACCGGAAACCGTTGCCCGCGGGCGTCGAACCACATCGACGACGGTCCCGGGATGATGCGGATCCCGTGGTTCGCCCAGATCGGATCCCAGTTCTTGATGCCCTCGGTGTAGTGCCACATGCGGTCACGGTTGACCAGCCGGGCGCCCGCGGTGGCGCTGATCCCGAGCATGCGACCGTCGACGTGTTCGGGCACCCCGGAGATCATCGACGCCGGCGCCGTCCCGAGACGCTCGGGCCAGTTGGCACGCACCAGTTCGTGATTCGCACCGATTCCGCCGGCCGTCACGAGCACGGCCGACGCCGACAGGTCGAAGTCCCCGGTGACCACGCGTGAGCTCCTGCTCCCGCGGACGGCACCGCTGGGCTCGAGCACCGCGCCGCGCACGCCGGTCACCGCGCCGCCGGACACGACGAGCTCGTCCACACGGTGGCGGAAGGCGAAGGTCACGAGCCCGCGGTCGGCCGCCGCACGCACCCGCCGTTCGAAGGGCGCGACGACACCCGGCCCGGTCCCCCACGTGAGATGGAAACGCGGAACCGAGTTGCCGTGCCCCTCGGCCAGATAACCGCCGCGCTCGGCCCATCCCACGATCGGTACCCACCGCACGCCCTGGGCGTGCAACCACGAGCGTTTCTCGCCGGCGGCGAAGTGCACGTAGGCCTCGGCCCACCGACAGCCCCAGTAGTCCTCGCCGGACGGGTCGTCGATGCCGCGATCGAAGGTCGCACTGCCGAGCCAGTCCTGCCAGGCGAGTTCGGGCGAGTCCTTGATGCCCATGCGTCGCTGCTCCGGGGTGTCGATCATGAACAGCCCGCCGAGGGACCAGAACGCCTGACCGCCCAGGTTCGCGGCCGGCTCCTGATCGAGGAGCAGCACTCGCTTGCCCGCATCGGCCAACTCGGCGGTGGCGACCAGACCCGCCAGACCCGCACCGACCACGATCACATCTGCGTTCACGTTCTCTCCTTATCGCGACTTCGACCTCTCGTGAGAGAGTGTCGTGGATGACAACCTGACGCAATGATCAGCGCGTTCTCCACCATCCGGTTTGTCACCCGGTGATGAATCCGAGACGGGAACGACGATGAGCACCGCACGTGGACGCACCGTCACACGACTAAAGGACGAACTGCCCGTGCTCGTCGCCCGGTCGGTCGATGCCGTGCGGGAGGCGATTCCCGCCTATCGCGACCTGCGGGGTCCACAACTCGACGAGGTCGAGAACATCGCGAGGGCATCCCTGCACCGGTTGCTCGAACTGTGGATCGATGACGGCGACATCGAACGGGACCGTCCCGCGTTCCGCGCGATAGGCACCGCTCGCGCCGCCGACGGACGGCCGCTGACCGACATCCTGCGCGCCTATCGCGTCGCGGCCGACGTGTTCGTGCGGCACGTCGTCGACCACCACCTCGACGAGCTGGAACCGGCCGACGTCGCCGACCTCAGCCTGCTGGTGCTCCGCACCCTCGACGCGGTCTCCGAGGCGATCATCGACGCCTACACCGCGTACCGCGATCGTCTGACCTCTGATCGCGGACAGGCGCAGGCCGCGTTCCTCGACGATCTCCTCGCCGGTCGACAGAACTCGTCCGGTGCGATCGCCGACCGTAGTCGGCAACTCGATCTCGTCCTCGCCGGACGCCCACGGCTGCTGATCGTCGCCGCAACCGACCCTGCGGATTCGGTGTCCGACGACGACCTCGACACGATCCTCCGAGCGCTCGGCGCGTCGCCGCACACCGACCAATCCGACCCCGCGCCGCGCGCCCACCTGTGCACGAGGCGCGGGACCCGGGGAATCCTGCTGCTGTCCGGCCCGGTCGACCGCGCCGTTCTCGACACCGTCTGCGCCGCATCCGATCTGCGTGGCTGCCTGATGCCGGGACGGCCGATCGCCGACGTCGCCGCCACCTACCGGTTGGCCTGCGACGGACTCGACACCGCACCGGGACACGCGTTCGCGGACCGGGAGTTGCTCGACGACGGGGACTGTCAGCTGCTCGTGCTCCTGACCGCGCGCGCGACGGCCGACACCGATGCGGTCGTGTCATCGGTGCTCGGCCCGCTGCGCGATCCTTCCAACTCGCACCTGCTCGACGGTGTGCGGGCGTTCATCTCGACCGGCACCGCGACGGCGGCCGCCGCGGAGCTGCACGTGCACCCGCAGACGTTGCGGTACCGACTACGTCGCGCCCGGGAGTTGACCGGCCGCGATCCGCGACACGCCTGGCATCGCCTCGCCCTGGACACGGCCATCCAGTTGCGACAACTGGACGGAGCCCTCAGGACTCGGTGATCTGTCGCTCGAGGTCGGCGATCCGGGAGCGCAACTCGGCCGTCTCGGCGGCGTGCGCCTGGTTGAGGTCACGCACGTAGTCGCGGTCGTACTGCGGGACCAGGCTTCGCGAACAGTTCCAGTCGAACGCCTCGATCGTGATGATGATGCTGCGCTCGGCCCGGGCCGCGATCCGGCTGTCACCGACAGTCATCAGCCGCTCCAACAGATCCGGGTCATCCGCCGCGTCGACGACCCGCGCGCGACCGAACAGTTTGAGTCGGATCTTGCGGGGGTAGTCCGCCACGAACATCGCGATCCGGCCGTTGTCGTCGATGTTGCCGACCGACACGAACTGGGCGTTGCCGTGGAAGTCGGCGAAGCCGATGGTGTTGTCGCCCAGATGGTGCAGGAACCCGCGCGGACCACTGCGGTACTGGATGTACGGGTGGCCGCCGGCCGTGACCGTCGCCAGATGGAACTGGAACACGCCGACCAGCAGCGCGATCTCCCGCTCGTCGAGATGATCCGGCCCGTCGTCGTCACGTTCGGTGGTCGCCCCGTACACCTCGTAGCTGCCGTCGACCCTTTGCCGCTCGAGTGCGCCGTGACCGAACATGAGGCGCGCATAGCGGTTCGACACGACCACCCGCCTTCCCGTCGATCAGTCATGAGCCGACACCTCGGAGAGCACCTGCTCACCGAAAGGTACTCGGTCGGCTCCACCGCGGTGATAGACACATACCTCGGGACGTTCACTGCGAGAGGCGGATGACATGGCGATCCAATCGTGGTCACACATCGGGATCTGCTGCTCCGATCTCGACCGATCGACGGCGTTCTACGTCAACGTGCTCGGCTTCCGTGAGCTCTTCACGATGGACCTCGGCCCCGAGTTCGCCGCGACGATGGAGATCGACGGCCAGTTCACCTCGCGGATGCTGGCGCGTCCGGACATGCGGCTGGAACTGGTGCGTTGGACCGCGCCAGAGGGCATGGGCGAGCGCGAACGGCGCCCGATGAACCAGTTCGGTTTCACCCATCTCGCCTTCCGCGTGGAGGCGATCGACGATCTGTGGGAACTCGCCGAAGAGCACGGCGGAACTGCGCAGCGTCACACCGTCTCGCGAATGGAGGGCGCCGGCGGATCGGTCACCGGCGCGGTCTATCTGACCGATCCGGACGGTGTGCGCATCGAGTGCATGGCGGGCGTCCCGGATCTGTCCACCCTCTGATCAGAGCCCGCTCAGCGCCGGCTCGGATCGACGATCGAAGCCACTATCTCGCGGGTGGCGACCTTTCCCTCGGGGGTCGGCAGGACCGGGTAGACGTGGATGGCTCCCTCGCACTGTGTCAGTCGCGCCTGTCCCCCGCCGTCGACAATCATGCGCGTCAGGGCGAGTACGTCGGGCAGGAACAGATCGCGGGTACCGCACCAGATGTCGATCGGTGGGAGCCCGCGCAGCGGCCCGCGGATGGGACTGACCCGCGGGTCGTCGAGCGGCAGGTCACCGGCCCACGCACGCGCCGCCTCCCGCAGCCCGACGGAGCTGAGCCACGGGTCGCGTTCCTCGACCGCGGCGATCTCCGGATTGGACAACGTCGCGTCGAGCCACGGCGACACGAGCACGACCTGTGCCGGAAGGGGCAGGTCCGGTATCGGCAACTGTTGGACAAAACCCAGCGCGAGGCCGGCGCCCGCCGAATCGCCCATCAGCGTGATCTGCGAGGGGTCCGCGTCGGTGAGCAACCGCCGGTACACCGACCCGACGAGGTCGTAGGCCTGCACCGCGGTGTGCTGCGGCGCCAGACCGTAGATCGGGACGTCGACGCGGACCCCGGCGTCGACCAGCCTGCTGATGAAACCGTAGTGCTGCGGGGCGATCTCGGAGATGTAGGCGCCGCCGTGCAGGTACAGCACCGACCTGCTCCACCGACCGTCCTTCGGCACGATGCGATGGACGTCGAAGTTCGATTCCCGATAGTGCGTGACGGTGTGACGGCTGCGGATCGCTGCCGTCGGCTCGGCCGAGCCCTTCGGGCCGTGGATACGTCGTTGCGCGCGAGCGGGCGTCGACATCTGGAGTTTGCGGGTCAGCCGCATGACACCCGCGACCAGCCGCATCTGAAGGCTCATCTCCTCAGCCGGCCAGCGATCGACTGATCACGAGCCGTTGGATCTGATTGGTCCCCTCGAAGATCTGGGTGACCTTGGCGTCACGCATGTACCGCTCGACCCGGAAGTCCCTGGTGTACCCGTACCCACCGAGGACCTGAACGGCGTCGGTGGTCACATTCATCGCGGCGTCGGTCGCGATGAGTTTTGCGACCGACGCGTTGCGCGAGTAGGGCAGGCCCGCATCACGCCGCCGGGCGGCGTCGAGGTACGTCGCCCGCGCGGAGTCGACGGCGGCGGCCATGTCGGCGAGCACGAACCCGAGACCCTGATGGTCGATGATCTTGCGGCCGAACGTCGAACGTTCCTTCGCGTACGCGACCGCGTCGTCGAGAGCGGCCTGCGCGATACCGACCGCGACCGCCGCGATCCCCAGGCGCCCCGAGTCGAGCGCCGAGAACGCGATCTGCAGGCCCTGTCCCTCCGCGCCGATCAGTCGGTCGGCGTCGACGTGGGCGCCGTCGTAGTGCGCGGAGGTGGTGGGGATCGCGTGCAGGCCCATCTTCTCCTCGGGCCTGCCGAAGGTCAGGTTCGGTGTGTCGGACGGGACGAGGAAGCAGGAGATCCCCTTCGAGCCCTCACCGGTGCGGGCGAAGAGGTTGTAGAAGTCAGCGACCCCGCCGTGGGTGATCCACGCCTTGGCGCCGTCGATGACGTAGTGGTCCCCGGCCGCGACAGCTCGACACGTCAGCGCGGCGGCGTCGGAGCCGGCCTGCGGTTCGGACAGGCTGTAGGCGCCGATGGTGCCGCCGCCGAGCATGTCGGGCAGCCATCGCGACTTCTGCTCGTCGCTGCCGAAGGCGCTCACCGGGTAGCAGGCCAGCCCGTGCACGCTCGCCGCGACCGCGACCGCGGCCCACGACGCGGCGAGTTCCTCGAGCACCTGGAGGTAGACCTCGTACGGCTGACCGCCGCCACCCCACTCCTCGGGATACGGCAGACTCAGCAATCCGGCCTCACCCAGCGTCGCGAACACACCGTCGGGGTACTGCTCCCGTTTCTCGTGGTCGTCGACGATGGGGTCGAGCGTCTTGGCCGCGATGTCCCTGGTCAACTGGATCAGCTCGCGTGCCTCGTCGGTGGGCAACAATCGGTCAACGGCCACAACCAGCTCCTCGGTGTTCGGCGACCGGCCTGTCGACCGACGCACGGTCGATGTAACCACGCAGTCCCACCGGTCCTCCTCGTCCGCCCCATTACGATCGTCAATGGAGTCGTAGACACGTGCAGACATCGCGAATGCGGCCCGCCCGCCCGCGGAGAGGACTCACCGATGAGCTCGCATGAACCGATGGAACCGCTGTCCCCCAGCTACCTGGCGTCCGACCTGTTCGGTTACCAGGCCGCGCTGACCGACGAGGAGAGCGAGATCATCCTCCGGGTGCGACGCTTCCTCGCCGAGGAGGTGGCGCCGCGGGCGAACGAGTTCTGGGAGAAGGGCGAGTCGCCTCGGCACCTGCTGCCGCGCCTGGCCGAGCTCGACATCGTCGGACTCGGTTACGAGTTCGACGGGCGCAAACCGCACCGCAAGGTGCTCACCGGATGGCTCGGTCTGGAGTTCGCGCGGGTCGACCCGTCCACCGGGACGATGTTCGGCGTGCACAGCGGCCTCGCGATGAGCAGCATCTCGATCCTGGGATCGGCCGAGCAGCGCGACCGCTGGCTCCCCGCGATGCGCCGCATGGAACTCGTCGGCGCATTCGGGCTCTCCGAGCCCGACGGTGGTTCCGATGTTGCCGGCGGACTGTCGACCACCGCCCGTCGCGACGGCGACGACTGGATCCTGAACGGCAGCAAGCGATGGATCGGTAACGCCACCTTCGCCGACCTCGTGATCGTCTACGCGAAGGACGAGGAGGACGGCGAGGTCAAGGGTTTCGTCGTGGAGAAGGACTTCGACGGATTCCGGGCGGAGAAGATCGAACACAAGTACTCGCTGCGCGCCGTCGAGAACGCCGACCTCTACTTCGAGGACTGCCGGGTGCCCGGCGCCAACAAGCTCGAGAACGCCAACTCCTTCGCCGACACCGGCAAGGTCCTCCGCCTCACCCGCGGTGGCGTCGCGTGGAGTGCCGTCGGCGTGATGATCGGCGCCTACGAGAAGGCGGTGGCGTATGCGCAGGAGCGTGAGCAGTTCGGCAAGCCCATCGCGTCGTTCCAGCTGATCTCCGACCTGATCGCCCGGATGGCCGGCAACGTCACCGCGTGTCTGGGCCTGGCGATGCAGGTGTCGCAACTCCAGGATCAGGGCATCTACCGCGACGAGCACGCCGCGCTGTGCAAGACCTACTGCACGACGCGGTTGCGCGAGGTGGTGGGCTGGGCTCGAGAGATCATGGGCGGCAACGGGATCCTTCTGGACTACGACGTCATCAGGTACTTCGTCGACGCGGAGGCGCTCTACTCCTACGAGGGCACCTCGCAGATGAACAACCTCATCGTCGGTCGCGGCGTGACCGGATTCAGCGCGTTCGTCTAGAGCACGCCCCTAGAGCAGGGGCGGGATCATCGCCTCGATGAGGTGCGGTCCCTCCTCTGCGAACGCGCGGGTCAGTTCGGTGGCAAGAGCTTCGGCGGTGGTCACCCGGACCGCGGGGACCCCGAATCCCTGCGAGATGGCGACGAAGTCCATGTCGGGACGGGACAGGTCGAGCAGCGAGTTGGCCTTCTCGCCACCGCTCTGCGCGCCGACGCGCTGCAATTCCATCCGCAGGATGGCGTAGGCGCTGTTGTTGAGCAGGACGGTCGTGACGTTCAGGTTCTCGCGAGCCATCGTCCACAGCGCCGAGATCGTGTACAGCGCACTGCCGTCGGACTGCAGCGCGAGCACCGGTCGGTCGGGGGCCGCGATCGCGGCGCCGACCGCGACGGGCAGTCCCTGGCCGATGGCACCCCCGGTCAGCGTGAGCACCCGATGCCGGGGTGCGCCGGCGGTCGCGGCGGGCAGCATGAGACCCGACGTGTTCGCCTCATCGGAGATGATGGTGTTCTCCGGCAGGACGGCACCGACGACCTGGACCCAGTTCGCCAACGTCAGGTCACCGGTCGGCACATCGACCTCGACCCGGTCCTGCACCGTCGCGGTGTGCTCGGCGGCCACCTTCCCGGCCAGCGCGGTCACCGCACCGAGGACGTCGTCGCGGATGTCGACCAGGGTGTGCACCTGCGCGCCCTCGGGCACGAGGTCGCTCGCCTTGTCGGGGTAGGCGAAGAACGACACCGGCGAGCGTGTGCCGATGAGGACGAGGTGCTCGGTCCCCTCGAGTTGCGCCTGGGCCGCCTCGGCGAGGTAACCGAGCCGATCGAAGCCAGGGACGCCGGCACCCCGGTCGAGGGCGGCGGGGAACGTCTCGACGAGAACGGTTGCGCCGGTGGCGTTCGCGATGCGACTGACCGCAAGGAGGCCGTCGACCCGTGTCGCGTCGGCGCCGATCAGGATCACCGTCTTCGCCCCCGACGTCAGGACATCGGCGACCTCGGCGATCACCTGACCGTCGGGCACGACACGCGGCACCGGTGGCACCGCGGTCCCGACTGTTCCTCCCGAGGTCCAGGAGATGTCGGCGGGAAGGATGACGGTGGCGATCTGACCGGCCCCGTCCGTCGACGCGGCCACCGCGTCGACGACGTCCTGCCCCACCGTCTCGGTCGAGGTCGCGGTGCGCGTCCACCCCTGCAGCCACGACCCGAGGGTGGCGATGTCGGATTCCAGCGGTGCGTCGTAGCGGTGGTGGTGGGTGGCGTGGTCGCCGACGATGTTGACCACGGGAGTGTGGGCGCGGCGCGCGTTGTGCAGGTTGGCCAGGCCGTTGGCCATTCCCGGACCGAGGTGCAGCAGCGTCGCGGCCGGGCGATCGGCGACCCGGGCGTAGCCGTCGGCGGCGCCGGTGACGACCCCCTCGAACAGACAGAGGACGGCGCGCATCTGTGGGACGGCGTCGAGCGCGGCGACGAAGTGCATCTCCGAGGTCCCGGGGTTGCCGAAACACACCTGCACCCCGGATTCGACGAGCGAGTTGATCACCGCGTTGGCGCCGTTGGTCATCCTGGTTCCCCTTCACCGAACAGAACGCCGGGGTTGAGTATCCCGGCCGGGTCGAATCCTCGTTTGATCTCGCGCATCACCGCGATCACCGCGGGGTCGGTCAGTTCGGCGAAGTGCGCCGACTTGGACCGTCCCACACCGTGCTCGCCGGAGATGGCGCCACCCATACCCATCCCGAGGGCGAAGATGTCGCGGAGCAGTCCGCGGCGGGCCTCGGCGTCGGGACAGAAGATCGCGAGGTGGACGTTGCCGTCGCCGGCATGCCCACAACCGATGGCCGCTCCGCCGGCGGCCGTGGCGAGTTCACGTGAGCGCGAGAGGAACGCGGGCATGGCCGTGCGTGGCACCACCATGTCGATGATGTCGTCGGCGCCGGCGGCCTTGGCGGTCCAGAACGCCTTCTCGCGCGCACTGATCAGCGCGCGGGCCGAGCCGCCGTCGAGTACGAACGACTCGAGTGCACCGCGCTGCGCCACCAGTGATCCGAGCAGTTCGATGTCCCCGTCGAGGCGGTCGCGGTCGCGGTTCTCCAGCGATACGACCAGATAGGCTTGCGCGGTGTCGCGGAGCGCGTCGGGGATACCGAGTGACAGGTTCTGCGAGTAGGTGATCGAGGCCATCGTCATCGCGTCGATGTACTCGACGATGACCGGCGCGCAGCCGGTGGCGATGACGGCCGGGACGATGCCCACGACCTCGTCCACGGTGGCGAACGGCGCCAGCAGGGTGGCCGAATACGCCAGTCGCGGATGCAGTTTGACCGTGACCTCGGTGGCCAGCGCGAGAGTGCCCTCCGAGCCGATGATGAGCTGCGTCAGGTCGTACCCGGTCGACACCTTCGCGATGGCGCCACCGGTCCGGATCAGGGCGCCGGTGGCGAGTGCGGCCTGCAGACCCAGCACGTTGTGGCGCGTCACGCCGTACTTCACCGCCCGCATGCCGCCGGCGTTCGTCCCGACCGTCCCGCCGATGCTCGCGCTGAGCTCTCCCGGGTACACCGAGTACATGAGGCCGACCCGGCCGGCGGCCTCGTCCAACTCGGCGAGTCCGACGCCGGGTTGTAGGACGGCGACCTGGTCGTCGACGTCGATCTCGATGATCTCGGCCATGTTCTCGAAGGAGATGACCATGCCGTCGGCGAGCGGGCGCGCGGCGCCCGACAGTCCGGTGCCCGAGCCACGTGCGGTGACCGGGATCGCGTGCTCACTCGCGTAGCGGAGCAGCGTCGCCACCTGCTCGGGTGTCGACGGCCGGACGACGAACATCGGCGTGACCGGGGCGACGTGCAGGGCCTCGTCGTGGCCGTAGTCGTCTCCGACGTCGTCAGAGTGGAACACGTCGCGCGCCCCGACGATCTCGGCGAGGTCCGCCGAGACCGCCTGGACGCGCGTGCTGATGGTCATGCTCAGCTGTTGGGGCTGGTGATCTCCAGGGCGATGTTGTCGGGATCGCGGAACTCGAGGATCGCGATGCCCGCGTCGCCGAGATCCTTGACGCCCTCATGGGCGATGCCGAGCTCGTCCAGGGTCGCGGCCGCATCGTGCAGATCCGACAGGCCGGCGACGGAGAAGCTCAGGTGGTCGAGCCCGGACCGGTCCTCGGTGAACGAATCGTCACCCGGTGCGACCGGGCGCAGCCCGAGCAGTCCGCCACCGAACTGGTAGATGACCCCGCCGAACAGGAACGACAGAGCCTCCTTGGTCGCCTCGTCGGCGTCGGCCGGCGGCGCCTCGAAGGCGACATCGAATCCGAACACGTCGTCGTAGAACTTACGGGACGTGGCGATGTCCCGGACGGTCAACCGAACGTGGTGGTAGTCGGTCGCTTTGATCGTCACTTAGATGACTCCTCTTCCGCGACCGGGTGGTCGCATAAACGTGTGTGCATCTGCCCCGACCGACCCTACGCGGGGTGCGGGTGCGAGAAGTGACGCTCGGGTGAACGCCGGTGCAGGCACACTGGTGTCATGAGGTCTCTTGTCGCCACCACTGCGGTGGCTCTGTCGGTCGTGTTGGTGGCGGGTTGTTCCACGGATTCGGATTCGGGTGATGCCCCCGCGTCGTCATCGTCGTCCACCCCGGTCGCGGCCGAACCCGCGGTCGCCCCGGCGCCGACGGTGACGCCGGCGGGCCGGGTGATCGAGGTGGGCAACGAACCCGAGGGCGTGGTCATCGGCACGTCCGGTATCGCGGCGGTGGGAGTACGACGGCCCGACGCGATCACGTTGGTCAACGTGCGCTCCGGCGAGGTCGTACGCAGCATCCCGACCGACGGCGCCCCGCGGCACCTCGAACTCGCGGGCCCCGACGGCCCGGTGATCCTCCCGCTGGAGACCACGAACACGATCACCGAGTTGTCGTTCGACGGAACCTTCGGACCGATCGCCACCGGCATCGGCGACCTGCCCCACGACGCGGTCCGGACATCGGACGGCACGATCGTCGGCACCAATGAGCACGGCGGCGGCGCGCTGTTCATCCGGGACGGCAAACTCGTCAAATCACTACCCGCCGGCCCGCCGCAGCCCGGTGGGGTCGCGGCCGTCGGGAAGTACGCCGCGATGGCCGACGTCCAGGGCAACGGGGTGTTCGTCTACGACGCCACCACGATGACCGAGGTCGCGAGCAAGCGCATCGGGACCCGGCTGACCCACGCCCACGCCCTCGGCGACGGGTTGGTGGCGTTCGCCGACACCGACGGAGGCGCGGTGCTCGTCGAACGGATCACCCCGCAGGTCGTCGACGTGGCCCGCATCGAGGCACCCGGCAAGCCCTACGGGCTCAGCTACGACGCGCGCACCAAGACGCTGCTGGTCACTTTGGGGTCGTCCAACAAGCTCCGACTGGTGGACATGACCGATCCCGCCAAGCCGCGTATCAAGGGTGACGTTCCCACGGTGCAGCAGGCGAATTCGGTGGCGATGGACCCGGTGACGGGCATCGTCGCGGTCACCGGTAGCGCTCCCGGCGAGGCGAGTTCCCTCCAGATCATCCCGGCGGACCAGTTGCCCAGCTGAGCGGTCCGCCGACGCAGCGACGAATGCCCCCGACCAGAAGGTCGGGGGCATTCGTCTCGTGAGAGGAGTTCAGATCAGCCGATCGAGAACGGCTTGCCGTAGAACGTGACCTGCTTGTCGACGTTCGACGTGCGCACACGCACGATCGCGACCGAGCGGGCCTGGGCGTAACCGGCGCAGCCGGTCAGCTGGAGCTGCGAACCCGTGTAGCTGAGCTTGAGCTTGGAGCCCTCGTAGTCGACGTTGTTCGTGTACTGCTGGCTGCCGAAGTCATCGGCCTTCTCCACCGAGTTGATGAAGTACTGGGTGGCCTGGCCGGGCCCGAGGGTGAGCGACTGGTTGGCGCCGCCGCCGGTGTTGGTGCTCGTCCCGGCGAGGTTCTCGGTGGTGGTGCCGGTGCCACCGGAGGTGGTGGACGAGATGTTGACCTGGCAGCCGACGATGTATCCGGCCTGGATTCGCAGCTTGGCCTTCTTGCTGGAGGTCACCTGGTAGCGCGCGGACACCTGTGCGGCGCGGTGCAGCGGCGTCCCGCCGAGCGACGGCGCGATGGTCGCGGTCTCGCCCGTGCGGGTGATCGACACCTTGGTGCCGTCCTGCAGGGTGGTGCTCTGCGCCTGGTTGGGCAGCTTGACGAAGACGTCGGCGTTGGCCGATCCCTGCGCCAGGAGTGCTGCGGCGGCGACCAGCGCGGCGCTGGTCCCGGCAAGCCCCGCGGCACGGCGGGTTGCTTTGTACGAGTTGTTCATCGAATCCCTTGTCTGGTGATGTGGTTCGTGGGTGTGAGGGGATCAGCCGATGGAGAACGGCTTGCCGTACAGGGTGACCTTCTGCTGGCTCTCGCCGGTGGTCTCGACCACCGTGAACGCGCGGGCCTGGGCGTAACCGCCACATCCCTGGATCTGCAGCTGGGCGCGATCGTAGGAGATGTAGTAGGTCCCCTTCTTCTCGATGTTCTTCGAGTTGACGATCACGAAGGAGACCGCACCCGGCGTGAGGGGCAGCGAGAACGACCCGTTGACCGTCGCGGTGGGCAGCGCCGCGCCGATGTTGCTGACCGTCGCGCCTCCGCCCAGCGTCAGGTTCCCGACCGCGACCTGGCAGCCCACGATGTACCCGGTCGACAGGGTGGCGGCAGCGCCGTTCGTCTCGGTCGAGTTCGTGCCGAGGGTGCCCGACGTCGAGCTGCTCTCGCTCTGCGCACCACGGTTCGGTCCGGCCTTCTTGGACTTGAGGTTCGGCGCGGACAGCTTGATGTCCGCGGACACCCATGCGGTCCGACCGGCGCCGTTGGCCGCCAGCGACGGCGAGAGCTGGGCCCGCTCGTTGGAGCGGGTGAGGGCGATGCCGTCGTCACCGCGGATGGCCCCGTTGGGGAGCTTGACGAAGGTGTCGGCGTTGGCCGCACCCGGAGCGACGAGACCGACTGCGGCAGCGCCGACCATGGTCATCGCTCCGAGCGATGCCGCCCGCCGCAACGCGGTGGAGTTCTTGCTCATTGTTCCTCTTTCGGACAATCGGGACCCGGAGCGCGCTCACGGATCACATTCACTTCAATGGGTGTCGATCGAGCTGACTGGTGGAGAGCTGACTCTCTCGATCGGCAGAAGCCTGATGGAGTGAAAAGAACACGCGGTGAACGAGTTCCCGCGTTTCGGTGACAACGACGCCCCCATGGTGTGAACGCGGGCCGATTTCGATCACAGAACCGGTCAAATCGTAATGCGAAGCCCACCAAACGATTTGGACGCCCCGATTGGCCATCTGATGTTCACGTGAACCGAGGGGGTGACGTGCGGAGGCGCGAGATCACGGACGGTGCGTCGATCCCGGTGACTCCTCCGGATCAGTCGCTATATGTCGACGCGACCACCGCGCGAGGCGGCCATGTCGTACGCGGTCTCGGCGTGCTCGGCGTCGTCGATGCCGTCGGCCTCGTCCTGCGGATGTGCACGGACGCCGATGGTCGCCTTGAGCACGAGTGCGATGACGGCGGTCACCGCCATCGCGTATCCGCCGACGGCCAGGACGGCCACCAACTGCCGCCAGAGCTGATCGAACCCGCCTCCGTAGAACAGCCCGTCGACGCCTGCGGGCGACGCACTGCTCGCGACGAGGCCGATCATGAGCGTGCCGACGACGCCGCCCACGAGGTGCACACCGACGACGTCGAGCGAGTCGTCGTATCCCAGCTTGTATTTCAGCTCGATCGCCAGGGAGCTGACCGCACCGGTGACGATACCGATGGCCAGCGCGCCTATCGGGGTCACCGAAGCGCAGGCGGGGGTGATCGCGACCAGCCCGGCGACGACACCCGAAGCGGCGCCGAACGAGGTCGGTTTGCCCTGTCGGATACGTTCGACGAGGAGCCAGCTCATCATCGACACCGCCCCGGCCCCGAGCGTGTTGGCCAGGGCCAGGGCCGCGGTGCCGTCGGCCGCGAGAGCGGAACCGGCGTTGAAGCCGAACCACCCGAGCCACAGCAAACCCGCGCCGAGCATGACCGCGGGCAGGTTGTGCGGACGCATCGGGTCGCGCGGCCACCCACGTCGGGTCCCGACGACCAGGGCGAGCACGAGAGCGGATGCACCCGAATTGATCTCGACGGCGGTTCCACCGGCGAAGTCGATCGCCCGCAGGTGGTTGACGATCCATCCGCCCTTCTCGGCGGCCAGTCCGTCCAGGGCGAACACCCAGTGCGCCACCGGGAAGTACACCAGCGTCGCCCACAGCGCGGCGAACAGCAGCCACGCGGTGAACTTCATCCGGTCGGCGACCGCACCGGCGATCAACGCCACGGTCACCATCGCGAACCCGGCCTGGAACATCACGAAGACCATGGCCGGGATGGTGCCGACCAGTGGGATGGCGGCCGACGCCGGCTCACCCGGCGCGTAGTCGCCACCGAAGAGATGTCTCAGCCCGGCGAACTGGGTGGGGTCACCGATCACTCCCCCGATGTCGTCGCCGAACGCCAACGAGTACCCGAAAACCAGCCACAGCACCCACACGACTCCGACGGCCGAGAAGCACATCATCATCATGTTCAGGACGCTCTTCGCGCGCACCATACCGCCGTAGAAGAAGGCGAGCGCCGGGGTCATCACGAGGACGAGAGCCGCACTTGCCATCACCCAGGCGGTGTTCGCCGCGTCGGGCGCACCGATGATCGGGTAGGTCACCACAGCTCCTTTGCTTCTCTGCAGTCGAACGACGGTCAAATTAGCAGTAGGTGACCCACCCGATGCGTCCGCACGTCAGATGGTGGCGGCCAACCGATCTGCTAGCAACCGGCTGAAGCGTGCCGAATCGGACAGCTCGCCGCCCTCGGCGATGACGGCCATCCCGTAGATCAGCTCGGCGGTGTCGGCCAGCGACGGATCGTCGGCCTTGGTGTCGCGGGCCGACTGCAGCGCCGTGATGAGCGGATGGTCGGGATTGAGCTCGAGGATCCGCTTGGTCGGCGGCAGCATCTGGCCCGATGCACGGTAGAGCTTCTCCATCTGCGGCGAGAAGCTGAACGTGTCGCCGACCAGGCAGGCCGGGGAATCGGTGAGACGCGTCGACAGTCGGGTCTCCTTGACGTGGTCGGCGAGAGCCTCGGTCAGCCAGCCGGTGAGGTCGGCGAACTTCGCCTCGCGCTCCTCCCGCTCGGTGGCCGCCTCCTTCTTCTCGTCGTCGGACTTGCCCGCGTCGTCGTCGAGATCGACCTCACCCTTCGCGATCGACCGCAGGGCCTTGCCGTCGAACTCGGGGACCGAGCCGACCCACATCTCGTCCACCGGGTCGCCGAGCAGCAGCACCTCGATGCCCTTCGCACGAAAGGCCTCGATGTGCGGCGAGTTCTCCATGGCCTGGCGCGATTCGCCGGTGAGGTAATAGATCTCGTCCTGCCCGACCTTCATCCGACCGACGTAGTCCGCGAGGGTGGTCATCGTGTCCGGGTCGTTGGTCGACTCGAACGACGAGATCGCGAGCAGGGCGTCCTTGTTGTCCTGGTCGTTGATCAGGCCCTCCTTGATCGCGCGCCCGAACTGCGACCACAGCGTGGTGTAGTCCTCGGGGCGCGAGGTCTGGATGTCCTTGATCGTCGAGAGGACCTTCTTGGTGAGCCGACGCCTGATGGCACGGATCTGGCGGTCCTGCTGCAGGATCTCCCGAGAGACGTTGAGCGACAGGTCCGCCGCGTCCACCACACCCTTGACGAAGCGCAGGTACTCGGGGATCAGTTCCTCGCAGTCGTCCATGATGAACACCCGCTTGACGTAGAGCGAGATGCCGCCGTTGCGTTCGCGCATGAACAGGTCGAACGGCGCCTGGGTCGGGATGAACAGCAGCGCCTGGTACTCGAACGTGCCCTCCGCGCGCAGCGCGATCGTCTCGAGCGGCTCGTCCCAGGCGTGGGAGACGTGGCGGTAGAACTCGGTGTACTCCTCCGGCTCCACCTCGTCCTTGGACTTCGACCACAGCGCCTTCATCGAGTTCAACTGCTGGCTCTCGACGACCGTTCGGGTGACCGGCTCGGCGTCGGTCGCCTCGTCGGTGTCGTCATCGGTCTCCGGCGTGACGGTCTCGGTGCGCTCGACGTCCATGCGGATGGGCCAGGCGATGAAGTCCGAGTACTTCTTGACCAGCTCGCGGATCTTCGCGTCGTCGGCGTAGTCGTGCAGAGCGTCGTCGGTGTCGGCGGGCTTGAGGTGCAACGTGACCGACGTACCCTGCGGCGCATCCGGGACGGACTCGATGGTGTAAGTCCCGGCCCCGGTGGACTCCCACTTGGTGCCCTCGGTCTCCCCCGCCTTGCGGGTGAGCAGCGTGACGGTGTCGGCCACCATGAAGGTCGAGTAGAAACCGATACCGAACTGGCCGATCAGGTCCTGGGAGGCCGCCGAGTCCTTGGCCTCGGCCAACTTCTTGCGCAACTCGGCGGTGCCCGACCGGGCGAGCGTGCCGATCAGACCGACGACGTCGTCACGGGACATGCCGATGCCGTTGTCCCGGATGGTGAGGACCCGCGCCTCGGGGTCGCGCTCGATGGTGATGTGCAGATCCGACGTGTCGACGTCGAGATCTTTGTTCTGGTAGGCCTCGAGGCGCAGCTTGTCGAGGGCATCGGAGGCGTTCGACACCAACTCGCGCAGAAAGCTGTCCTTGTTCGAGTAGACGGAATGGACCATGAGGTCGAGCAATTGGCGGGTCTCGGCCTGGAATTCACGTTCTTCGACAGGTGTGCTCACTGTTGATCTCTTCTCCTGTGTCGTGATCGAGTCGGCACTCGATGTTACCGACCGTGCGATCGGCCCACCCCGCCGCCCGCGGTGGTGTATCCCGGAGGGGCCGGTCCCCACCGGAGCCCGCCGTCATCGTTCATCGGAAGAGGTCAGTCGTGTCCCCATCACCCGAGCCCAGTAGCGCCGCGTCGAGCCCCAGGAGCATCCCCACCGACACCCACCTGTCGCCCGCCTACACCGGACGGTTGTCGACGCAGAAGATCCCGGCGCTGCGGATGCCCGCGGAGTCGATGGACCCCGACGCGGCGTACCGGTTCATCCACGACGAGATGATGTTCGACGGGGTGTCGCGGCTGAACCTGGCCACCTTCGTCACCACCTGGATGGATCCACAGGCCGAGAAACTCATGGCCGAGACCTTCGACAAGAACATGATCGACAAGGACGAGTACCCGGCCACGTCGGCGATCGAGTCCCGGTGCGTGTCGATGGTCGCCGACCTCTTCAACGCCCCCGACCTCGATCCGACCGACCCGTCCAGCGCCGTCGGCGTCAGCACGATCGGCTCCAGCGAGGCCGTGATGTTGGCCGGCCTGGCGATGAAGTGGCGATGGCGGGCACGTCGGCGCGAGGCCGGCGCCGACACGCACCGCCCCAACCTCGTTCTCGGCTCGAACGTGCAGGTGGTCTGGGAGAAGTTCTGTCGGTACTTCGACGTCGACGCCGTCTACCTGCCGGTGGAGCCGGGCCGCTACGTGATCACCCCCGACCAGGTCACCGCCGCGATCGACGAGAACACCATCGGTGTCGTGGCCATCCTGGGGACGACATTCACCGGTGAACTGGAACCGGTGGCCGAGATCGTCGCGGCCCTCGACGAGGTCGCGGCCAATGGCGGGGTCGACGTGCCGGTCCACGTCGACGCGGCGAGCGGCGGGTTCGTGGTCCCCTTCACCGATCCCGGACTGGAGTGGGACTTCCGTCTGGAGCGGGTCGTGTCGATCAACGCCAGCGGCCACAAGTACGGACTGACCTACCCCGGCATCGGCTTCGCGGTGTGGCGCGGCAAGGAGTTCCTCCCCGAGGAGCTGGTGTTCCACGTCAACTACCTCGGCGGCGACATGCCGACCTTCACCCTCAACTTCTCGCGCCCGGGCAACCAGGTGATCGGCCAGTACTACAACTTCCTGCGCCTCGGGTTCGAGGGATACCGGTCGATCATGACCTGCCTGACCGAGACGGCGCAGTGGCTCGCGAAGCAGCTCGGTGCGATGTCGGAGTTCGAGATCATCTCCGATGGGTCCGCCATCCCGGTGGTGACGTTCGCGACCACCGGCGACCCGGGTTTCTCGGTGTTCGACCTGTCCCGAGCGCTGGCCGCGTTCGGGTGGCAGGTCCCGGCGTACACGATGCCGGACAACGCCACCGACGTCGCGGTGCTGCGCATCGTCGTCCGTGAGGGCTTCTCCGCCGACATGGCGCGCGTCCTGTGCGAGAACATCACCACCACCATCGCCGGGCTGCGCCAGGTGCGCGCCTCGGGCGAGCTCCCCCACCGCAATCACTTCAAGCACTGACCGCCGGGGCGCCGACCGCGGGGCACTAGTCTTCAGATGACCGCGTACCGGCGCTGAACGTCACGGCGTCGCGACGATCGAGGTGAGAACCGGGGAGGGAGAGTCGTGGGGGCTCCGAGCGTTCTGTTCGTCCACGCGCACCCGGACGACGAGTCGCTGTGGACCGGCGGGACCATCGCTCGGATCGTCGAGGCGGGATCGGCGACGTCGGTCCTCACCTGCACGTGGGAGTCCGGCACACCCCGTCACACCGAGCTCACGAGCGCTCTGCGCATCCTCGGGGTCGACGCCCCCATCGCACTCGGCTACGCCGACGGCGGTTTCCCCGAGTCCGCGCCGCAGTCGGCGGCGTTGTGCGAGTGCCGGTTCGACGACGCCGTCCGCCAGATCGTCGAACACATCCGGATCCTGAGGCCCGACATCGTCGTCACCTACGACGCGTACGGGATCTACGGTCATCCCGACCACATCCAGACGCACCGCCTCGCGCTGGCGGCGGTCGAGGCCGCGGCGTGTGGGCCGCTCTACCCCGAGGCCGGTCCCGCCTGGCAGGCACGGTCGCTGTACCTGTCGACCGTGCCGACCCGGGTGATGCACCGGATACGACACCAGGTCAGCGCCGGCCCGCCGGCGGCCGGCGCGGTCAGCCCGGGCACGCCGGAGGCCGCCATCGACCTCGAGCTCGACGTGTCGGCGTGGGTGGAACAGAAGTGGTCGGCCATCGGCGCACACCGGTCGGAGATGGACCGTAGCCCTGCCCTGGTGGAACTCGCCGCCCTCGATGTCGCTCGGCGCAACGCACTGCTGGGCACCGAGTGGTACCTCCGCCGCGATCTCGTCGCGGGCGGCGCCGACCTCGTGTGAGCCGAGCGTTCACACGTCGATGATCGACGAGCGCAACCCGCTCGCGCGGAGCACTTTTCGTTCGACACCGGCGCGCAGTCCCTCTGCCGTCCCGATCAGACGTACCGAGTCGGTGGCCCGGGTGATCGCGGTGTAGAGCAGTTCCCGACTCAACAGCGCGGAGTCCGCGGGTGGGATCACCACGGCGACGGCACGGTACTGGCTGCCCTGACTGCGGTGGATCGTCATGGCGTAGGCCGAGGCCACTCCTCGGAGGCGGCCCGGGTGCACCAGCCGCAGGTCACTGCCGCGGCCGAATGCCGCCATCAGCCGGTCGTCGTCGGCGACGACGATGCCGGTGTCGCCGTTGAACAGTCGGGCGCGGTGGTCGGTCTCGGTGAGCAGGAGCGGCCGTCCCGGATACCAGGGGCGCTCGGCGTCGGCGAACGGCGCACCACCGCCGCTCCCCCATGCGGTGACCCGCTGTGCCCATTGCCGCACACCCGCGGGTCCCTCGCGATGGGCACACAGGACACGGTGTCCGCCGAGCGCGGCCAATGCGGCCTCGGCATCGCCACGGTCGGCGGCCGCGGCCATGGCCTGCACCCACGCCGCGACCTCCCCGCGGGCGATGTGTGCCTCCTCGGCGGGCTCGAGAGTGAGGTCCGGCATCCCGGCATCGAGGATCGACAGCGCCTCGTCGGCGTCGCCAGCCCGGACGGCGTCGGCGAGCCGACCGATCCGCGCACCGAATCGGCGACGACGACGGAGACGGACGACGCCGTCGGCCATCTCCGACCGCTCCGGTGCGGCAACCGTCGCATCGATGTCGGTCGGGGCGGCCGCGGTGTCGGCCGGTCCGGTGTCGGTGCCGACGAGCTCGGCGAGCGGTCCGGCGAGTTCTCCGGTGTGCGAGCGATGGACGAGATCGGCCAGCACCGCGCCGGCGTCGACCGACGCCAGTTGATCGGGATCGCCGATCATCACCAACCGTGTGGTCGGACGCAGCGCCTCGAGCAGGTGGTACATCAGCGTCAGCGACACCATCGACGCCTCGTCGACGATGATCACGTCGTGCGGCAGGCGGTTCGTCGCATGGTGCCGGAACCGGTTTCCGCCGCCGGGACGTGGGCCGAGCAGACGGTGGATGGTCACGGCCTCCGCGTCGGGCAGTGCGATCTGCGCGGACTGGGCGGCCACGGCGTCCTGTAGCGACGCTGCGGCCCGACCGGTGGGAGCGCACAGACCGACGCGGAGTCCGGAGCCGTGCAGCGCGTGGAGCAACGCGATGATCCGGGCGGCGGTGTGCGTCTTGCCGGTTCCCGGCCCGCCGGCCAGGACGGTGGTCCACCGGGTGGCCGCCACCGCGGCCGCCATGCGTTGACGGTCGGGGCCGGGTGCGTCCGGGTCCGGCGGGAACAGGGCGCCGAGTTCGGCGGCCACGCGGGCCACATCGACCGCGGGTTCGCCGGCGGCGCGTTCGGCCAGGATGGCCCGGACGCGTTGTTCCTCGAGGAAATAGCGGTCCAGGTAGAGCAGGGACGCACCGTCGTCGGTGGTCACGACCCGCAGCGGTTGCAGGGGCGAGTCGGGCGAAGTCGTGGCCAGCGCGCTGGCCCTGACCTTGCCGGGCAGGGTGAGTGGGTCGGGCCACGGCAACTCGGCCGGGTCGGTGCCGGTGTCGGAATCCGGCGGGATGTCGCGCAGACGCGCGAGGTCGATACACACCGACCCGGCGCGGACCGCGCGGACGGTGAGAGCCACGGCGAGAACCACATCGGGGTCGACCTCGGCCCGGCGGATCGTGACCAGACGGTGGGCGACGTGCACATCGGCCGGTCCGAGAACTCCCGCACGGTTGAAGTCGGCCAGCACTCCCTGCGCGCGCAACGCGATCCGGTGGTCGTCGTTCATGATCGGTTCCCCGTCGTCTGTCCGCCCAGCAGTTCCGACAGCGCCTCCACGAGGGCGGGCGGCACGTCCCACCCGAACACCCCACGGTCGGGCGGGGTGTCCGGCCCGACCATGGCCCGGACGAACAGGTACAGCACCCGCCCGAGATGACGGTCGGGGCGGTACCCGGGGAGACGCCATCGCAGGTATCGATGCAGCGCAACCGAATAGAGCATGGCCTGCAGTGGATAGTGCGACCGCATCATCTCCGCGGCCATGGCGCCCTCGTCGTAGTCCTCGACGGTCAGGTCACCGAAGCCGAGTCGGTTGGTCTTGTAGTCGACGATCACGAAACGCTCGTCCGCGGTGCGCAGGACGCCGTCGATGCTGCCGGTGAGAAACCCGTCGAGGGCCGCGCCCGGGATCAGTCGGAGGCGTTCGGGGTACTCCCGCAACGGGTCGTCGGCAGGTAGGTGGTCGTCCATCAGGTCGGCGATCGCGGCGAGGGTCGAGCCACGGGTGGCCGACGCCAGCGGGAACTCGAAATCCATCTCGGCCAGTCGGTCCGACATCGCCACGCCGGCAAGATCGGATACCCCGGAAGCGAGTCCGAGCGGGGTGCGTAGGACGGAGTCCATGGCGTGGGCGAGTACGTCGACGTCGACCTGCAGACCCGACGCGAGTGCGGCACGGGCGCACCGATCCCGTACCTCAGCGCTCAGGTCGGCGGCATCGGTGTCGACGTTCTCGAGCACCGAGTGGACGAGCAGACCGAACGTGGCGCCGGCCGGGAGTCCGTTCATCAGCGACGACGCACCCCCGTCTGCGGTCGTGTCGGTCACCACCGCGTCCTCGGGTTCGTCGGTCAGGACCGCGGCGACGTCGGCCTCGATAGCCGTTCCGACCGCGACGTGCTGATCGGCGACCAGCGCCGAGTACGAGGTGCGGCGCCAGCCGTGGTCGATGACACGGTCGAAGTCCGCGGCGCGCAGGGTGATCTGCTCGCCGTACGAGCTCGGGGTCGGTGGCGACGAGGTCGATCCCCCGCCCGCGTGTTCGACCGAGACGAGTGCGCTTGCAGGTCCCGCCCACGCGGAGAGATCGGACGCGATCGATGCGTCCGCGGGCACACGCGCGCTCGGCCCGGGATCGGGCGCCGCCGTGTCGGCGCCGGTCGGGGTGCGCGCGAACAACAGTCGGTGCAGCGGCGCCGACCGCGCTGATGATCCGGCGGCCCACCAGAGGACGACCTGACACCGGGCCCGGGTCACGGCGACGTAGAACAGTCGCAGCTCCTCGCCGACGTCCTCGGCTTCAGCCGTTCGGCGGTTGCGGGCGAACTCGGCCGAGCGGGAACCGCCGACGTCGAGGATGCGGTCGCCGGATTCGTGCAGGACGAGCGTCGGCGGGTAAGGGTTTCGGGCCGCGTCCCACCCGAACGGCACGTAGACGATCGGGAACTCGAGGCCTTTGCTGCCGTGGACGGTCATGATGGACACGGCCTGCGCATCTCGGTCCAGGCGCCGACTCTGCTCGGTCTGATCGCCCACGCGGGGATCGTCGAGGCGGTCGACGAACCACCGCAACAACCCGGCGATCCCCCGCGACTCGGTGACCACGTAGCGGTTGCACAGCGACGCGAGGTGCGCGATGTCGGTCATCACGCGCTCTCCGTCGACACCGGAGAGAATGCGCGACTCCAACCCGGTCCGGATCGAGAGGCGTTCGTACATCGCGGCGAACCCCGCCTGCGCCATGGTCTGCGCCAGGTCGATCAGCAGGTCACCTGCGTCGGCCAACGCGTCGCCACCGGCGGCGTCGATCTCTCCCGCGCTCCGACCGATCAACGGCGTGAGCGCGGCCAGCGTCACGCGATCGGAGCGGTTCGGCTGCTCGAGGGCCCGCAGCACGTGAAACCAGTCGCGGGCGCTCGCGGTGGCGAAGACACTCGATCCCGCCCCGACCACCGAGGCCACCCCGGCGTCGCGCAACGCCCGCTGCACCGGCGCGATGGTCGAGCGGGTGCGCAACAGGATCACCACGTCCGAGGGACGGACCGGCCGGGTGGTCCCGTCCGGGTCGGTCAGTTCGGGTGCGTCGGCAAGCAGCGTCGCCACATCCCGTGCGACGTCGTCGACGACCGCCGACCGCACCGCGGACAGCGGCGGGAACCCGTTGTCCCCCAACGGACCGAGCCCGGCGCGACCGAGATGGCGTAGCCGCAGCGGCGGTCGGCCGGACAGGCGTGAGGAGGTGTGGGTCGCGTCGACGGGCCGCACCACGATGTCGGGGTGTCCCAGCGCCGCACCGCCGTAGAGGTGGTGCAGTGCCTGCACCAGTCCGGCATCGCTACGCCAGTTCGTGCCGAGGGCCTGGTGGTTGTCGGCACTGTTCGCGGCGTCGAGATAGCTCAGGACCTCCGCGCCGCGGAACGCGTAGATCGACTGCTTCGGGTCACCGACCAGGATGAGATCGGAATGGCCGTGGAAGCAGCGGCGCAGGATCTCCCACTGGATCGGATCGGTGTCCTGGAACTCGTCGACCAGGACCACGGAGAAGAAGTCGCGGATCCGGGCGCAGGCCGCCTCACCGTGCACCGGGTCGGTGATGACGTCGCGGAGCAACGACTGCAGTTCGTCGTAGTCGCGTATCCGCATCATCCGCTTGCGGCGCAGCACCTCTCGGCGCACCGCGGTCACGAAATCGGTACGGGCGCGCGCCGGGGTGCCCTCCGGCGCATCGCGCGGCACCAGGGTGGCGTGTGACTGTCGGACCCCGTCGCGGGCGATCGCCACCGCGTCGCGGAAGTCGAACGGCGGTTCGTCGAGGCCGCTGTACCACTTGAGGAACACGTCTCCGGCGACCTCGGCGACCAGATCGTCGACCTCTTCGACGAGGGTCAGACCGTGTTCGCTCTCTCCGGCGATGCCCAGCGCGTCGAGCATCCGGGAACAGAACGTGTGTGTGGTGCTGACCGTGGCCGCGTCGAAGTCCGACAACGCCGCGCTGATCCGCGCACGACGCGACGCCACCTCGTCGGCGGGCGCGTCCGCCAGGGCGGTGACCAACGAATCCGACCGCGCACTCGCCGGATCGGCCAGCCCGGCGGCCAGGGTCGTCAACCGCTCACGCGTGCGTTCCCGCAGTTCGGCGGTGGCCATCCGGCTGAACGTCACCAGCAGCAGCGCACCGACGTCGACGCCCTCGGCGATGTAGCGGGCCGCCAGTCCGACGATGGCGTGGGTCTTGCCGGTCCCCGCGCTCGCCTCGAGCACCGTCGTGCCGGTGGGCAGCGGCGCGAGGAGGTCGAACGTTGAGCGCGCGACGTGCGGTCGGGGCGCGGTCATCGGACCACCACCTGCTCGGCGTCCAGCATCGGATGCCAGATCGACTCCGCCGACGCGATGAACTCGTCGGTCGCGCCCGGATCGGCCGCGATGCCTGCGAACCCGGTGGGGAAGACCAGTTTCAGATAGCGGTCGGCGTGCTCGCCGAAGGTGGCGTCGAAGGCGGCCCGGGCCGCCTCGAGCGCGTCCGCCACCGAATCCCCGCCGTGGCGACGCACGGCGTATTCGGCGCCGGCCGCCGCGGGGAGGGCCAACGGATGGGTGAGTCCGAGGTCGCGCAGCCGCACCAGGTCGGCCAGGATCTGCGCCGGTGCGGCGGGAAGGGCGAGTTGGGCGCGGGCCAACCGCGTCCCCTTGCCGAATCGGCCGATCGTGAGACCCGTCATGGCGCCGTCGGTACGGGCGGCCGCGGCGGCGAGCATCGCGATCCACGTGGAGAGCCGGTGTTTGGGGGCGAGTTTGGAGTAGTGCGCCCGGAACACCACGTCGCCGTGCACCCCGTCCACCGTGCCGATCAGTCGTCTGCCGTCACCGAGGTCGACATCGACGTCCACCGACGTGCGTTCGGTGGCAACGGTCGCCGAGGCGGCATCCCACAGCCGTTCCACGTCGTCGAGCACCGGCTCGAGCGCTTGACGGCCCAGTTCGAACGGGGGCAGCGTCCCGCGACGCAGTTCGGCTCCCCGCAGGGCCTCGATCGTGTCGCCCTGGAGTCGATGTCGCAACAACCGGTCACCGATCCCCCAGCGGTCCAACGGATCGAGGCCCGGATCGAGCTCGTCGTCGAGCACCTCTGCGGTGTCGGGCACGGCGAATCCGAGTCGTTGCCTGCAGAACCCGCGGACGGGGTGCTCGAAGAACGCGATCAGTTCGGACACGTCGACCGCCGACGCCGCGGCACCGGTGGAGGTGACGGGCGGCAGCGGGGTGCGATCGAACTCGATGGTGTGGGTGGGCGGCGCGATCAGTGCACGCGCCCCGGCCAGGGCGGAGCGGTCGAAACCGAACGGCGACGCGGCGTCGAAGTTCGCCGGGTCGAAGGCGTGCAGCGGATGTCTGCGGACCACGCGGTCGGCCTGGGTCGGCGTGACCAGCGCGGTGAGGGCGTCGACCACCTCGCTCACCGGGACCGACGGTGGGCGGCGCAACCCGGTGACCGGATCGGCGCCGGTGTAGGCGATGACCAGTTTCTCCTGCGCCGACATGATCGTGTCGAGCAGGAGTTGACGGTCCTCGCTGCGCGGATCACGTTCACCGACACAGGGGTTGCGGTCGAGAACGTCGTCGCCGTCCTCCCGGGACACCCGCGGGTAGACGTCGTCGTCGAGACCGATGAGCACCACCACACGGTGGGGCACGGCGCGCATGGGCACCATCGAACAGACGGTCAGCTCACCGGTCCGGAAGTTCGCTCGCGTGGGTCGGGCGGCGACCACGTCGTCGAGCAGGGCGACGACATCGGCGCGGCGCAGGTCCACCTCGCCGCAGTGTTCGGTGGCCCGGGTGATCTCGTCGACCGCCTGCGCTCGCTGCCACGAGTCGGCGGGCGCGACGTCGAGCAGGTCGTCGATCACCCGCACCATCGCCTCGGTCCAGTCCCGGGCCGAGCGGACCCCCGTGAGCGCACCCACACACGCGTCGAGACGGTCCACGAACTCCGCGAAGCGACCGACCAGATCGATGTCGGCGCTGTCGATGTCGTCGAGGGGCAACGCCCGATGAATCCACTGCAGACCCGCTTCGTGCGCGACGACACCCAGGACGATCCGGTCGAGTCCCGTCTCCATCGTGTTCTGTTCGAACCCCTTGAGCCCGAACGCGGTCCGCTGAGCTGCTCCCAGTCCCCAGCGGACGCCCGCCTCGGCCATCCATCGGCCGATGAGCTCGAGGTCGTCGTCGGTGAAACCGAATCGGGTCCGCACCGGCGCCCGACCGGCCAGGTCGGCGATGTCGCCGGCCGTGACGCGGGCCCCGGCGAGCGCCACGACGACCACGACGGATTCGAGGACGGTGTTGGTCGCGCTCATCGAACGATCGGCGAGACGGACGCGGAGTCGATGCGCGGGATGGCCGTCGACATCCGGGCCGCGTCCGTCGAACCTGCGCGAGTCGAACGCCGCGCGGATCAAGGGGGCGAACGCCTCGATGTCCGGGCACATGACGATGACGTCGCGGGGCATCAGTGTCGGGTCGTCGGTGAACAACCGGGCCAGTACGTCCCGGATCACCTCGACCTGACGGGTCGGGCCGTGGCACGAGTGCACGCCGACCGAGTCGTCCATCGGCCCCGGCGTCAGATCGGTCACCGCGACGTCGTCACGAATCGTCTGTTGCAGACGGGCGAGCAGTGTCGTCGGCTTGGCGATCGGCCCGGCGTGGTGGACGTCGTGGGTGACGTGGCGCGACAACCGGAGCTGGGTCTCGCGGATCTCCCGGGACAGACTGGCCAGCAACGGGTTCGACACCCCGCCGCGAACGAGGTCGCGGCGCCGGACCGGCTCGCCTGCGGCGGCGGTGGCCTGCCACAGCCGGTCGCTGGGGTGCGGCAGGAAGATGTGGACGTCGCGGGCGGAGCCCACCGCGGAGAGCACCGCGAGCGCCTCGGTGGTCAGACGGGTGGGTCCGAACAGCGAGAGGCGACGGGGTAGGTCGAGTGCGGCGGGCTCGGATGTGATCTGTGCGCACAGGGATTCGAGTCGCTCGGCCGGCCCGGGGAAACCGATCCGTTCCCGCAACCGTCGCCACACATGAGCCTGCCATCGTTGGTCGGTGGGCAGTTCGCCGCCGATGCCGTCGGTGTCGTGACCGGCAGCCCAGTCGGAGAGCATCTGTGGGCGTTGTGCCGCGTACGACCGGAACGTGCGGGTCAGACCGACCGCCGTGCTCCACCGCCGCCCGGCGCGATGGCCGTCGACCGATCCGTCGGGACGGACACCCAGGTGCCGGGCCAGCACCTCGCAACCGGGATCGTGCACGGCGGTGTCGAGCACCCCCAGCAGCGTCCAGCGCATCCGCGCGGGCGACCACGGGTCGTCGGCGCGGTGGTACCCGCGGATCGAGCCGAGCACACGGTCGACGAGGTCGGTCGGCGACCGGAAGTCGATGTTGGCGGCGATGCCGTCGGCCCCGGCGTCGGAGGTGCCCAGCCGTGCGGACAGCCGCTGTCCCAACCACCGCTCGACCCCCTTGGCGGGGACGGCGACGATCTCCGGGGTCAACGCGTCGGCGAGCGGGTCGAGCAGGATGTCGGCCAGGGCGTCGGCGAGTGTGTCGGTGCGCTCGGCGCGGTGCAGCGTCAGCATGGTGCCCCTCCCCTCGCCCCGATACGTCGCCGGACAGGTCTATCAGCGGGCACCGACATCACGGTGTCAGGCCCGCCGACGCAACGCCACCGGTTCGTCGAGACGGTCCCGCATGGCCGCCGCCAGGTTCTCGGGCATCGGTGTGGGCGCCCCTCCGGGATCCACGCAGACCAGGGTGGTCTCGGCCTGCACGAACCGCCGACCGGAGGTGTCCGCGAGAGTCGAGCCGAACTCGAAGGACGAGCGACCCACGTGACTGAGCCAGACCGAGGCCACGATGTCGTCCTCGGTGTAGGGGATGGTGGCCAGGAACTCGACCTCCTGCCGCACCACGACCAGGCCGGTGCCGGTCGCGGTGGCGTCGTCGGTCCTCGGTGCCGCGGTGTCGGCCGCGATCAGTCGGGGCATCGCCCGCACGCGCGACTCCTCGAGGAGGCGGGCTATCGCTACGTTGTTGATGTGGCTGTTGATGTCCATGTCGCCCCAGCGCAGCTGCAGGCCGATGGTCACCGCATGATCGGACATGGCCGTCATCGTATCGTCGGCGTCCGCACCCGCCGCGGCGCGATCAGGGACGGGTGAACTGCAGCTGACTGACCTGCAGGTACCCCGACGCGAAGCCGGCCTCGCAGTAGGCCAGGTAGTACTCCCACATGCGCCGGAACGTCTCGTCGAACCCCTTGTGCTGCACGATGTCCCACGACGCGTTGAACCGGTGGCGCCAGCGACGCAGCGTCTCGGCGTAGTGCTGGCCGAGGTCGATGCGATCCGACCGGACCAGTCCGGTGTGGTCGGCGATCGTGGCGTCGATGGCCTCCATCGACGGGATCAGACCGCCGGGGAAGATGTACTTCTGGATCCAGCCGAACGAGCGGCGGGTCGCCAGCATCCGGTTGTGCGGCATGAGGATCGCCTGGATGGAGACCTTGCCGCCCGGGGCGAGCAGTTCGTCGATCTTGCCGAAGTAGGTCGGCCAGTACTCCTCGCCGACTGCTTCGATCATCTCGACGCTGACGATCGCGTCGAACCGACCCTCGACGTCCCGATAGTCCTGGAGGCGGATGTCGATGCGGTCGGAGAGTCCGGCGTCGGCGATCCGGTGCAGCGCCAGCTCACGCTGCTCCTGCGACAGGGTCACCGTGGTCACCTCGGCACCGCGTTGTGCGGCGCGGATGGCCAGCGCACCCCATCCGCTGCCGATCTCCAGCACCCGCGTACCGACACCGACACCGGCCATGTCCAGGACCGAATCGATCTTGCGGTACTGCGCCGCCTCGAGATCCTGAGTCGCGAAGTCACCTGCCTCGTCGAACATGGCCGAGCTGTAGGACATCGTGGGGTCGAGGAACGAGGCGAACATCTCGTTGCTGAGGTCGTAGTGGGCGCCGATGTTCCGCTTGGATCCCTCGACCGAGTTCCGCTGGTGCTCGGGGATCCGTTTGTCGACGACGGCACGCAGCTTCCAGATCGGCTCCGGCACCAGGCTGGTCATCCGTTCGGCGAACGGTGTCAGGGCTCGCCCGAGGTCGCTGCCCTCGGCCGCGCGCCAGTCGCCCGCCATGTACGCCTCGCCGAGTCCGATCTTGGGATTGTGGCCCAGTCGGTCGTAGAAGACCCTGGGGCGCACGATCTCGAGCGTCTCGCTGTCGGGGGCGCCGTTCCCCCGGATCTCGCCGCCCGGGAAGAGGACGTTGACCGGCGCCTTGCTCAGCGCGTAGTCGACCAGGCGGCGGGTGATCGGGGTCTTGAACCATGTGCCTGCGAGGACGGGCCTGCGCACGGCGAAGGGATCAGCGACGTTGGTCATGGGTTCAGACCTCCTGTGGGGGCGTGTGAGTGGGGCGCGCCACGACGGGCAGGCGACGGAGCCAGAGCCAGATACCGTGGACTGCGATCAGTCCGGTGACCCGCTGGGGCATCAGCGGCATGGTCAGGATCGACCGCAGCACGGCACGTTTCGTGGCCGGGCGCGGAACCCCCGTGAACGTCGCGCTGAACGGCGGCATCTCGGGGCGGTCGAGTGTGATGGTGACGGTGACCCGCTCGGCGTCGAGCCGGAACACCATGCGGTAGTGGCCCGAGACGTCGTTGAACGGGGAGACATAGAAGTGCTTGTCGACCTCTGCACGCCCGTTCTCGTCGGGGCGGAGCAGGTAGGCGGTGCGTTCACCGTAGGTGTTGTGCACCTCGGCGATCAGGCAGCGGAGCTCACCGTCGGCGGCGAAGCACCAGTAGACCGACAGCGGGTCGAACACGTAGCCGAGCACTCGCGCGTTGGCGAGCATGACGACGCGTGCGCCCGCGCCTAGGTCGATGTCGTTGGCGCGGAGGTAGGTCTCGACGTTGGCCTTGATCGCGGCCGCGGAGTCTGAATCGATCGCGCCGAGATGGTCCCGGGCGCTGAAACGCGCGAAGGGAGCGAGTGGTCGCGGCAGCTGCGGCGGCGCGTCGAGATCGATCAGCCACTGGTACACGCGATGTCGGAACCGATGCGCCTTCTGCCCACGCCGGACGTGCGAGACGTCCCCGGTCACGATCGCCGGCAGCGACGGCAGGTCGACCACCGCCGTCATCGCGTCACCACCGGGCACCGAGGTGTTCCGCCGCGGCGACACCCGATCGGGCGCCGTCCTCGTGGAAACCCCAACCGTGGTAGGCGCCCGCGAACGCGGTAACCGATGAATTCAGTTCGCTCAGAAGCGTTTGCGCGGCGACGGCGGCCGGCGTGTAGGTCGGGTGGGCATAATCCATCACCGCGATGATCGTCGACGGGTCGATCAGGTCCCGCGCATTGAGCGTCACCAGGTAGTCGGTCGGGCTGTCGAGTGCCTGCAGTCGGTTCATCCAGTAGGTGACCACCGGCGGTTCGTCCGATCCGCCGTCACCGTCGGGCGTCAGATAGTTCCACGACGCGCGCGCACGCCGCGCCGACGGCAACAGGGAGGAATCGGTGTGCAGGACAGCCTGGTTGGGCGAGTAGTGGAAGGCCGACAGGACGGTGCGCTCGGACTCCGTCGGATTCGCCAGCATCGCCAGTGCCTGCTCGGGATGGGTGGCGACGACGACCTTGTCGAATCGGTCGCGGGCGCCGGTGCGGTCGGTGATCGTGACGCCGTCGGCATCGCGCACGATCTCGGTGACACCGCTGGACAACCGGACATCGGCGATGCCCTCGGCGATCTTGCGGACGTACTCCTGCGATCCGCCGGTGACGGTGTACCACTGCGGCGAACCGGTGACGGTGAGCATGCCGTGGTTGCGCAGGAAGGCGAACAGGTAACGCGCTGGGTAGTCCAGCGACGCCGCCGGGCCCGACGACCACACGCAGGACACGAGCGGCACCGCGTAGTGGCGACGGAAGAACGCACCGAAGTCGTGTCCGTCGAGGAACTGTCCGTAGGTGGTCAGATCGTCGTCGGTCGCCGAGTCGAGGAAGGCACCCGCGGCGCGGTGGAACTGTTTGATCTGCAGCAGCATCCCGAGAAACCGGGGATCGGCCAACCGGCGCGGCTGGGCGAGGATGCCGCCGACACCGCGGCCGCCCGCGTATTCGAACCCGCTGACGCGGTCGACGATGCTCATGGACATCTCGGTGGGCTGGGTGGCCACCCCGAGCTCGGCGAACAGTCGGCGCAGGATCGGGTACGTCTCGTCGTTGTGCACGATGAACCCCGAGTCGATCCCGAGTCGGCGGTCGCCGTCGGGGACCTGATGGGTGTGGGCGTGGCCACCCAGACGATCGTCTGCCTCGTACAACGTCACCGCATGGGTGCTACCCAGCAGGTGCGCGGCGGTGAGTCCGGACACGCCTGATCCCACGACCGCGACGGTCGGCGATTGCGCATTCGGGGACCCACTCGTCATCACCTGCACCACTGTCTCTCACCTGGAAAAGCCGACTTCGGACCACAAGGGTCTCACTGAGCGTTCGGACCCCCCGCACCACCGGATGGGCGTCGGCGGTTCGCTGTGGGTGAAACCGGACATGGGGCAATCGGGGAATCGGACATCCCCGGAACGCGCATAGGCTCGCAGACATGAGCATCACTCGTTCGTCCGTGGTCGATGATTCGATCGACGAGGTCTTCGCCTGGCACAAACGCCCCGGGGCGTTTCACCGCCTCTCCCCCGGCTTCGCGCCGATGTCGCTGCGGTCGGAGGCCACCTCCATCGAGGACGGCAAAGCCATCCTGGTGCTCCCCGGCGGTCTGACCTGGACCGCCTCCCATCAGCCGGACGGTTTTCGACCGCCGAATCAGTTCGTGGACAAGCTCACGTCCTTCCCGCTCCGCTATGTCACCCCGTGGACGCACACGCACAACTTCGACGCCGTGGACGCCGACCACACGCGGGTCACCGACAACGTCGACACCCGGGTGCCCGGGTTCGCGCTGTCGTCGATGTTCGACTTCCGTCACCGGCAGCTCGCCGACGACATCATCACGCAGAAGTGGGCTCGATCACTGCAGCCGACGCCGCTGACCATCGGGATGACGGGCGTGTCGGGCACGATCGGGACCGCGCTGGCCGCCCTGGCCACCACCGGCGGTCACCGGGTCGTGTCGCTGGTGCGTCGGGCACCGGTCGGCGACGACGAACGCCGCTGGGACCCCGACAATCCCGCCGCCGATCTGCTCGACGGCCTCGATGTCGTCATCCATCTCGCGGGCTCGTCCATCGCCGGACGGTTCACCGACGCGCACGTCTCCCGCGTCCGCCACAGCCGGGTCGAGCCGTCGCACGCGTTGGCCCGGGTGGCCGCCGCCGCTGCTGCCGACGGACGCGGCCCCCGCGTCTTCGTCGGGGCGTCGGCCATCGGGTTCTACGGCGCGGACCGCGGCGACGAGGAACTCACCGAGACCAGCACCCCCGGTGACGGCGTCATCGCAGACATCGTGCGCGACTGGGAGTCGGCCTACGCACCGGCCGCCGAGGCCGGACTGCGGGTGGTGACCGTGCGCACCGGCGTGGTGCAGGCGTCGGCCGGCGGCATGCTCAAGGTGCTGAAACCGGTGTTCGGCGCAGGGCTGGGCGGCCCCATCGGCGACGGCACCCAGTGGTTGTCCTGGATCGGCCTGGAGGACGTGTGCGACGTGTTCTACCGCGCCGCACTGGACGAGCGCCTGTCGGGACCGGTCAACGCGGTCTCCCCCGAACCCGTCCGCAACAGCGAGTTCACCGACACCATGGGAACGGTGCTGCACCGTCCCACCGTGCTGCGCGTGCCGGAGTTCGCGCCCAAGCTGGTGCTCACCGAGAGCGGTGCGGGATCGCTCGCGTTGGCGAGCCAACGAGTGCTCCCGGAGGCGCTGGCGGGAATCGGGCACGATTTCCGGATGCCCGCCCTGGCCGACACCCTGCGACACCAGTGCGGACGGTGACCATCGGGCACGGTGCCGTAGGCCAGTAGGACGACACGTTCGGCGAAACCGCTGATGCGCTGCGGCTACGTCCTATATTAATGCGGTGATCATCGAGACTGCGCACCTGGTGCTCCGGCCGATCACCCGTGACGACGCCGCGGCCCTGGTGGAACTCGACAGTGATCCCGTGGTCATGCGGTACGTCTCGGGTGGCCGCCCGACGCCTCGCAGCATGATCGAGGACTGGGTGATCCCGCGCGCCATCACCGAGATGTCGATGCGACGGGGCGTGGGCATGTTCGCCGCGATGGACCGGCACCGCGGCGGGTTCCTCGGCTGGTTCTCGTTGCGGGCCCCGCGTCACAGCAACCGGGCCGAACTCGAACTCACCTACCGACTGCGTCGCGATGCGTGGGGGTACGGGATCGCCACCGAGGGATCACGCGCGCTGGTGCAGGTCGCGTTCGACCGCCTAGCGACCGACCGTCTGTTCGCCGGGACGATGGCGGTCAACGCCCCGTCTCGACGTGTGATGGAGAAATCCGGCATGCGCCTGGCCGCCCTCCACCAGGCCGACGATGCCGCCGTCGACGGGTACGAGCGCGGCGAGGTCGAGTACGAGATCCTCAGATCTCAGTGGGAGACCGCACATTTTCCGTGGGCGAGATCGGCTCGGGCGGCCGCACATCTGATCGCCTGACCGGCTCGCGCGCGTCGACCGACAACCCGGTGTCCACCGTGGGCGCGTGGGAATCGACTCGATTGACTACCGTTGAGGTCGAGCGGGCGTGTACTCGACCTGAGACCGGCCTGCGCAGACGCACTCCACGACCACAGACAGGAGAAGCCCATGAGCCTCAATCGGCTTGATGGACAGCACCCCCATCGCGTGGTGGTCATCGGATCGGGATTCGGCGGGTTGTTCGGCACCCAACGGCTGAAGAAAGCCGACGTCGATGTCACCTTGATCGCACGCACCACTCATCACCTGTTCCAGCCCATGCTCTACCAGGTCGCGACGGGGATCGTCTCGGAGGGCGAGATCGCTCCCGCCACCCGGGTGATCCTGCGGAACCAGGACAACGCACAGGTTCTGCTCGGCGACGTCGAGTCGATCGACCTCGAGCGCAAGGTCGTCCGGTCGCGCCTGCTGACCCGCATCACCGAGACCCCGTTCGACAGCCTGATCATCGCCGCCGGCGCGGCGCAGTCCTACTTCGGCAACGACCAGTTCGCCGAGTTCGCGCCCGGCATGAAGACCATCGACGATGCTCTTGAACTGCGTGGTCGAATCCTCGGCGCGTTCGAGCAGGCCGAGCTGTCCGAGGATCCCGACGAGCGCGCACGTCTGCTCACCTTCGTCGTCGTCGGGGCGGGCCCGACCGGCGTGGAGTTGGCCGGTCAGATCGCCGAGATGTCGGACAAGACGCTCAAGGACACCTTCCGCAACATCGACCCGACCAGCGCCCGCGTGATCCTGCTGGACGCCGCGCCCGCCGTGCTGCCGCCGATGGGCGAGAAGCTCGGCACCAAGGCCGCCAAGCGGCTCGAGGGCATGGGCGTGGAGATCCAGCTCAACGCGATGGTCGTCGACCTCGACTACAACGGGCTGACCGTCAAGGACAAGGACGGGACCACCCGTCGCATCGAATCCCAGTGCAAGGTGTGGTCGGCCGGTGTGGCCGCCAGCCCGCTGGGCAAGCAGCTCGCCGAGCAGAGCGGTGTCGAACTCGATCGCGCCGGGCGCGTGAAGGTGCAGCCGGACCTGTCGATCCCGGGGCACCCGAATGTCTTCGTCGTCGGCGACATGATGTCGATCGACGACGTCCCCGGCATGGCGCAGGGCGCCATCCAGGGCGGTCGCTACGCGGCGGATGCGATCAAGGCGAGCCTGTCGGGCCAGAAGCCCGAGGAGCGCAGCCCGTTCAAGTACCACGACAAGGGGTCGATGGCGACCGTCTCGCGGTTCAGTGCCGTGATGAGCGTCCCGATCCCGTTCACCTCGAAGCGTTTCGAGACCGAGGGTTTCTTCGCGTGGCTCGGGTGGCTGGCTCTGCACCTGGTCTACATCGTCGGGTTCCGCAGCCGTCTGAGCACGATCATCGACTGGACGGTGTCGTTCACGACCCGCAGCCGTTCGCAGCTCACGGTCACCGAACAGCAGGTGTACGCACGGACCGCCATGGATCACCTGCACCACCTGGAGTCGGAGAACAAGACGTCGGAGTCGTCCGGGATCCCGGCGGCGGCGGCACCCACACCTCCTGCGGCGACGTCGACCCCTCCGTCGGAGGATTCCGAGGTGCAGGGCACGACCGACAGCAAGGCGGCCGAGGACACCGGGACCAAGGGCAAGCAGCCCGCCGAGGCCGACGCCGGCTGAGTCAGCTCAGGTCGGCCACGCCCGTCTCGACACGCGTCAGTGACGGCCCCAGCACCGTGGTCAGCGATCCGCCGCATTCGAGCCGTAGGCGGGCCGCGACCATGTGCGCCGACACCGCGGCCGGTTCGGTGTCCGGGTAGCGGAACGTGCTGATGAGCGCGCGCTGTTCGACGGCGCCCGGAGACCGGTCCGAGTCGAGCACCAGGCGGTGTCGCAGGGCGGGGCAGTCGGCGAGGTCGACATGTAATCGACCGGTCCATCGTCCGCCGTCCTCGCCGTGGCGACCGAGTTGTACCCGTTCGTCTATGAGCACCGACGATGTCGGGTCCGCGCGGACCGTCGTCGAGGTGACGAGGTCGGCATCGGCGGCGACGATCGTCGGCAGTGGCGTGATCGCGAGATCTGCGCCCGCTCCGACCAGCACCGTCCAGTCCATGGTCGAGGTCCGCTCGGTTCGGGACGGCAGTGCGATCGTCGCGGCGACGCTGCTCAGTCGGAGACGGGCTCCGTCCTCGACCTCGACGGTGATGTCGACGTGGTCACCACCGAGCGGGGTCGCGGCCGTCGAGATCAGGTGCAGTGCATCGGGACCGGTCTGACGTACGGCGAGTCCGCCGCTCGCCCGGATCCGAGGTGAGCGCCCGGCCCGGGCGACGATGTGCACATCGGTGCGCATCCCCTCAGGCCTGCGTGCTGACCCCTGCGCCCAACTCCGAACGCACCCAGGACAGCACCTCGCTCGCCGCGGGGTCGTCGGTGAGGGAGATCAGTGCCGTCGGCCGGCCTTCGCGGACCCGGGCCGCGTCGGTGGCCATCACGGTCAGATCGGCTCCCACGAGCGGGGCGAGATCGGTCTTGTTGATCACCAACAGATCCGAGAACGTCACGCCCGGTCCGCCCTTGCGCGGGACCTTGTCGCCGCCGGCCACGTCGATGACGAAGATCTGGACGTCGATGAGACCGGTCGAGAACGTCGCGGTCAGGTTGTCGCCACCGGATTCCACCAGGATCAGGTCCAGCGGCGGGTTCGCGGCGACCAGATCGTCGATGGCGTCGAGGTTGGCGGTGATGTCGTCGCGGATCGCGGTGTGCGGACACCCGCCGGTCTGCACGGCGGTGATCCGCTCGTCGGGGAGGACCGCGTTGCGACGCAGGAAGTCGGCGTCCTCGGTCGTGTAGATGTCGTTGGTCAGCACGGCGACCGAGAGTTCTTCACGCAGTTGCCGACACAGCGCGGCGACCAACGCGGTCTTCCCCGACCCCACGGGCCCACCGATGCCGACGCGCAGTGCCTCCCCGGGTTGACGGACACGGCGCGGCCGGTCGTGGGTGTGCGAGTGGGGTTCGCCGTCGATCAGATGCGGAGGCATGTCACCATCTTTCGGGTTGTCGATCAGGAAGCGAACAGCGGCATGCCGCGTCGCTCGTGGCGTTCGGCGAGAACGTCGAACAGGGGGTCGGACAGGTCGGCCAGGCCGGACGCGGCCTGCTCGGCGATGTCCTGACACAGGGGTGCGAGGTCCATCGTGATGATCGCGACATCGGCCGGGTCCAGGGCGAGGAGTCGTTGTCCGGCGGTCGCGGCACCGGTCATCGCGGTGTAGACGTGCACGAGCGCCGTCCGCTGCCCGGACACGCCGCAGAGTCGACCGACCCGGCCGGCGATGACCGGCAGGTGTGATCGCGGGACGTGGTCGGAGAAGTCGTGATCGGGCCACCGTCGACGCGCCAGACGGACCATCCCCCGGCCCTGACCCAGCGACGCAGCACGCGCCGCCGACGAGGGTGTGCGGGCGTCGGTCTCCCGCTGGGCGGCCACGTCGGCCAGTCGGGCATCGGCCACCGCGGCGGCGATCGACGCGGCCACGAGGGCGCCGGTGGCGATCCGCCGTTCGAGGTACTGCCGCAACCCGGCCGCGTCGACGATCACGCGGTCGGCGATGGCCTGCTCGACGCCACCGGAGTGGACGTGTCCGCCGACCGGCAGTCGGGAGTCGGCCAGCGTGAGCATCATCGCCAGGGCGTGGTCGCCCGATGCGAATTCGTGTGCGTCGGTGGGCATCTCAGAACAGGAAGTACCGCTGGGCCATCGGCAATGACGTTGCGGGCTGCTCGGCCCACACCTCGCCGTCGATCCGGACGGTGAAGGTGTCCGGGTCCACCACGATCTCGGGCTGGGCGTCGTTGAGCGGCATGTCCTTCTTGCCCACCGACCGGACGTTCTTGACCGGAGCCAGCCGGCGTCGGAGCCCGACCCGGTCGGCGAGGCCGCCGTCGAGAGCCTGCTGCGCGACGAACGTGAGCGAGGTGTCGGCGGCGACCGGGGGCGCGGCGCCGAACATGGGTCGCGGTAACACCGGTTGCGGGGTCGGGATGGACGCGTTCGCGTCGCCCATCGCCGCCCAGGCGATGGCGCCGCCCTTGATGACGACATGCGGTCGGATGCCGAAGAACGCGGGCTCCCACAGCACGAGGTCGGCGAGCTTTCCCACCTCGACCGAGCCGATCTCGTCGTCGAGTCCGTGGGCGATCGCAGGGCAGATCGTGTACTTCGCGATGTATCGGCGGGCGCGGTTGTTGTCGGCGGTGGTGTCGCCCGCGAGCGACCCGCGCCGGTTCTTCATCACGTGGGCCGTCTGCCAGGTGCGCAACACCACCTCGCCGACGCGGCCCATCGCCTGGGCGTCGGAGCCGATCATCGAGATCGCGCCCAGGTCATGGAGCAGGTCCTCGGCGGCGATCGTCGATGGCCGGATGCGACTCTCGGCGAACGCGAGATCCTCGGGCACGCTCGGATTGAGGTGGTGGCAGACCATCAACATGTCGAGGTGCTCGTCGAGGGTGTTGACGGTGTGCGGGCGGGTCGGGTTGGTCGAACTGGGTAGGACGTTGGGAAGGCTTGCGACGGTGATGATGTCGGGCGCATGCCCGCCGCCCGCACCCTCGGTGTGGTACGCGTGGATGCCACGTCCGGCGATGGCGCCGATCGTCTGCTCGACGAAGCCGGCCTCGTTGAGGGTGTCGGAGTGCAAAGCGACCTGAACCCCGAACTCGTCGGCCACGCGGAGGCTGGCGTCGATCGCCGCGGGGGTGCTCCCCCAGTCCTCGTGCACCTTGAACCCGGATGCGCCGGCCAGGATCTGCTCGCGCATCGACTCGACGCCGACGGTGTTGCCCTTGCCGAGCAGCACGATGTTCATCGGCCAGTGATCGGTCGCGGCCATCATCGACGCGAGATGCCAGGCGCCCGGGGTCACCGTGGTCGCCTTGCTGCCCTCGGCCGGCCCGGTACCGCCACCGACCAGGGTGGTGACGCCGTTGCCCAACGCCTCCTCCATGATCTGCGGTGCGATGAAGTGGACGTGGCAGTCGATACCACCCGCCGTGACGATCTTGCCGTTGCCCGCGATCACCTCCGTGGACGGCCCGATGACGAGCTGCGGGTGGATCCCGTCCATGGTGTCGGGGTTACCCGCCTTGCCGAGTGCGACGATCCGTCCGTCCCGGATCCCGAGGTCGGCCTTGATGATCCCCCAGTGATCGAGGACCACCACCCCGGTGATGACGGTGTCGGGGCTGCCCTCGGCGCGGGTGGCCCTCGACTGCCCCATCGATTCACGGATGACCTTGCCACCGCCGAACACCGCCTCCTCGCCGGCCAACCCCGGACCGCCACAACGGTCCTCGGTCACCTCGATCAACAGATCGGTGTCGGCCAACCGGATCCGATCACCGACGGTGGGGCCGTACAGTTCCGCGTACCGCGCTCTGCTCAGGGAAGCCATGTCAGTCCAACTCTCCGGGAGGGTCGAGCGACAGTCCGGGAACCACCCGCGCCCCGCCGATCTCGACGAGCTCGACCTGCATCTCGATACCCGGCTCGAAGCGCACCGCGGTGCCGGCCGGGATGTTCAGTCGCCGACCGTGCGCGTCGGCGCGCGGGAAGTCGAGCGCGGCGTTGGCCTGGGGGAAGTGGTAGTGACTGCCCACCTGGACCGGCCGGTCCCCGCGGTTCACCACGGTCACGGTGATGACGTCGGCGCCGGCGTTGATCTCGATCTCGCCCTCGGCACACAGGATCTCGCCGGGGATCACGGCGACACCCGCGAAATCGGCCTCGGTCCCGGTCATGAGATCGGGTCGTGGACGGTCACCAGTTTGGTGCCGTCGGGGAAGGTGGCCTCGACCTGGACGTCGTGCAGCATCTCCGGCACCCCGGACATCACCTCGGCACGGCTGAGCACCTCGCGACCGGTCGACATCAGCTCGGCCACCGACCGTCCGTCACGGGCCCCCTCGAGCACATGGTCGGTGATGAGCGCAACAGCCTCAGGGTGATTGAGCAGCAGACCCCGACCCTGACGTCGCCGGGCGAGCTCGGCCGCATACGAGATCATCAGCCGTTCCTGTTCGTGCAGGGACAGTCGCATGACGCCTCGCCTCCGTTCTCTCCCGTGGAATGGGCGCTCTCATAGTGCCACGCAGCACGCCGCTCGGCGCGGCGTGCGATGGGTCATCCGCCGGCCAGCGGGGCGACGCGTTCGGGTGTACACAGCGGACCGATCGCGGTCACGTGCGCGGGTTCGAACGCGTCCACACCCCACCCGCGGACCAGGACGCCGGCCAGCGCTCGGGCGGTCGCCGGTTCGTCCATCACCCCGCCGTCCGTCGCGTCGGTGGTGCCGTCGCCCACGGTGCGTTCGAGGTAGCGCTGCAGACGCGCGGCCGCCGCGGGCATCGCGTCGGCAAAGAACGTCTGCACCGCCAACCACCGCGTGACGAGGTGCCCTGGGTGCATGTCCCACCCCTGATAGAAGCCGCGTTCCAGCGAACGCCGGACGAGACGATGGTGTCGTCGCAGGGCGGCGTCGACCTGCGCGGCGTCTCCGGTGGGAATGATCTGGGTGGACCCGTCGCACACCCAGACGCCGGTCTGCGCGGCCGACGCGAGCATGACGGCCTTGGCGTGGTCGGCGACCGGGTGTTCCAGCGACTGATACGCCGAGACGATTCCGCAGGCCGCGCTGTAGTCGTAGGTGCCGTAATGCAATCCGCTCAGACGCGGACCCGATCGGTGGATCGCCTGCGCAACGGTCGCCGCACCCGACGCACCGACCACCGCCTGTGGGCTCTCGATCTGCAATTCGAAGCGCACGGTCATCGGCGCCAGTCCGTGCGCGCGTTCGATCTCCTCGCACAATGCGATGACCGCGTCCACCTGGGCCACCGCCCGCAGCTTCGGAACCGTGAAGACGAAACCGTCGGGCACACCTCCCGCACCGTCGAGGACCGCCTCCATCGTGCGCAGGCCGCGATTCCGCTCGACGGGTCCGAGTCCCTTGCATCGGACGCCGGAACTCAGACGCGGCCCGGACCCCGTCGCGCTCCACTGCGCCAACACGGCGCCGGCCGCCCGGGCGTGACGGTCCTCGACGGCGTCGTCGCGCCAGCCGTATCCGTCCTCGAGGTCGATCCGCAGATCCTCGATCGGGGCGGTCCGCAGGCGGGTGAGAGCCGTGTCGACGGCGCTCTCCGACGAGAGTTCGACCAGCGTGGGTCGCGCCGACTCGGCCAGTTCGACTGCGCGGGCACCCCATTCGTCGAGGGTGTCGGGGCCCACGGCGTCGGCCGGGACGTAGACGGTGTGTACGGGCTGGGTCTCGGCTCGCGAATCCGGATACCCGGCGGCGAGTTCGGCGTCGACCTCGCGCAGCAGATCATCCATCCGGGCCTGCGCACGGGCACGCAGGCCTGTGGTGTCGGTGCCGTCCGTCATCGGCCGGTCAGGACGGACGGTTGTCGAGGTTCTGCAGCCGGACCCGTCCCTGCGCGAGGAGGCGGTCGTCGGCATCGGTCACGTCGACCTGCCACAGCTGCGACGACCGACCGCGGTGGATCGGCAGCGCGCGACCGGTCACGACCCCCGAGCGGACCGACTTGAGGAAATCGGTGGAGTTGTTCACCCCGACGACCGTGGGGGGAAGACCTTTCTCCTGCAGCCACATCGCGGCCGAGACGCTGGCCAGCGACTCGACGAGTGCGCAGTAGGTACCGCCGTGGACGATCCCGTAGGGCTGATGGTGCACGGAGCCCGCATCGAACGTGGCGACCGATCCGTCGCCGCTCATCGTCTGGTACTCGAAACCCAGTGTCGCGTCGAGCCCCGAGGGCTCGGTGCCGATGGACAACGGTTCGTCTGCCACGGGGGCTCCTTCACGGTCGGTGTGCCTGCGACCCTATGTCACCGTTTGCGACGACCCTCCCCCGGAAAACCGGCAAGCCCCACACCCTGGGGGCGTGGGGCCTGCCGTGGCGTGGACCGGGGGTCTCTGCAGCCCTCAGGACACTCACTCGGTCCGACGTTGACCTAAAGATAGGCTACCCTTATTCCTGTGTCAACAGCGGCCCGTCCGGGTCGCTGTGGGGGAACCCGAACGGACCACCCACCCCTGCGGTGGCTCCGTGAACGGACTTCATCGGTAAACTCCGGAGGATGAGCGGCTTGGGCGATCTGGAACGTGCGGTCATGGACAACCTGTGGTCCAGTGACACCCCTCAAACGGTGCGGCAGGTCCACGCGGCGTTGTCGCGCGACCGCGAACTGGCCTACACGACGGTGATGACCGTCCTGCAGCGTCTCGCGAAGAAAGACCTGGTCACCCAGATCCGCGATGACCGTGCCCATCAGTACTCCCCCACGCACCCGCGCGAACACCTGGTCGCAAGCCTGATGGTCGACGCCCTGAGCGAGGCCGACGAGTCCACGTCGCGCCACGCCGCACTCGTGTCGTTCGTCGGCCGGGTCGGAGCCGACGAGGCCGACGCCCTGCGCCGTGCCCTCGACGAACTCGAGGCCGCGCAGTCCGAGACGCGGAACCGCTGAACGAGTCCACTGATCGCTCGTGGGCACTCCCGCCACACAGGTAGAATCGGCTGATCGGCCACCGTGCCCGGTCCGTCGGACACGCACCAACAGCCGTAGGAATCGTCGATGACCGCCCTCCTGTTCGGGATCCTCGCCGTGGCACTGACAGGTCCCGTGGCGGAGTGGCTCTCACGGGCGCAGTGGCCGCTGCACGCGCCGCGCGCCGCGATGGCGCTGTGGCAGTCGATCGCGCTGGCCGCCGTTCTCTCGGCCTTCAGCTGTGGGCTCGCGATCGCGGCAAACCTGCTCGTCCCCGGCCCGGACGGTCGTCCGACCACCAACCCGTTCGACGAGATCAAGTCACTCGGCATAGTGCTGTGGTTGATCTACGTCGGCGTCTTCGCGCTCACCCTGCTGATCGGCGCCCGACTGATGTACACCACGGTGCGCGTCGGTGTCCGCACCCGCGCACGTCGGTCGGCCCACCGCCAGCTCATCGATCTCCTGGACCGGGTCGACCGCAGCCGCTCCGACCACCGATTCCTCGCCCGCGACGTCCGCATGCTCGAGGTGGAACAGCCCATCGCCTACTGCCTCCCCGGGCTGCGCCAGCGCGTCGTCCTCAGCGAGGGCGTGATCTCCCGGCTGACCCGCGACGAGCTCGAGGCGGTCATCACCCATGAGCGGGCACATCTGCGGGCACGCCACGACCTCATCCTGGAGGCGTTCATCGCGGTGCACGCCGCATTCCCGCGCTTCATCCGTAGCCGCTCCGCGCTGGGCGCGGTGCAGTTGTTGGTCGAGGTTCTCGCCGACGATCACGCCGTTCGCGCCACCGGCCCCACCCCGCTCGGACGGGCGCTCGTCGCCTGCGCCGACTCGGTCGCGCCACGCGGCGCCCTGGCGGTCGGCGGTCCGACGACCCTGACGCGCGTGCAGCGACTCAGCCATGATCGGCCGGCGCGTCTGGCCGGATTGGTCGCATATGTCGCGGCCGCGGGAATCCTGGTCCTGCCGACGCTCGCCGTCGCCATCCCGTGGCTCACCGAGCTGAGCAGGCTCGTCACCGCCGGGTGACACCCCCCCATTCGGAGTCCGCCGCATGGCATCTGCGCGGAGGCAATAGGCTGGGGGACATGACACAGACTGACTCAGGCGCCGACTCCACCAGCACTGCTCGCGCACAGATCGGCGTCACCGGTCTGGCCGTCATGGGCTCGAACATCGCGCGTAACTTCGCCCGTCACGGGCACACGGTCGCACTGCACAACCGCAGCATCGCCAAGACCGACGCACTCATCGACAAGCACGGTTCCGAGGGCGACTTCGTGCGGACCGAGACCATCGAGGAGTTCATCGCCGCGCTGGAGAAGCCGCGTCGCGTGCTCATCATGGTCAAGGCAGGCGACGCGACCGACGCCGTCATCAACGAGCTCGCCGACGCCATGGAGGAGGGCGACGTCATCATCGATGGCGGCAACTCGCTCTACACCGACACCATCCGTCGCGAGAAGGAGATGAGCGACCGCGGACTCAACTTCGTCGGCGCCGGCATCTCCGGTGGCGAGGTGGGTGCGCTCGAGGGCCCGTCGATCATGCCCGGCGGCCCCAAGGAGGCCTACGAGTCGCTGGGTCCGCTGCTGGAGTCGATCTCCGCGCACGTCGACGGAACGCCCTGCTGCACCCACATCGGACCCGACGGGTCCGGACACTTCGTGAAGATGGTGCACAACGGCATCGAGTACGCCGACATGCAGCTCATCGGTGAGGCCTACGACCTGCTGCGCAAGGCGCTCGACCTGCCGGTCGACAAGATCGCCGACGTTTTCCGCGACTGGAATTCCAGCGACCTCGAGAGCTACCTGATCGAGATCACCGCCGAGGTCCTCTCGCAGACCGACGCCGAGACCGGCAAGCCGCTCGTCGACGTGATCGTCGACGCCGCCGGCCAGAAGGGCACCGGTCGCTGGACCGTGAAGTCGGCCCTCGACCTCGGCGTCCCGACCACCGGAATCGGCGAGGCCGTGTTCTCGCGCGCTCTGTCGAGTGCACTCGACCAGCGCAAGTCCGCCAACGGGCTGGAGTCCGGCGCGCTCGGCGAGGCCCCGACCGACACCGAGCAGTTCATCGACGACATCCGCTCGGCGCTCTATGCATCGAAGGTCGTCGCCTACGCGCAGGGATTCGACCAGATCGCCGCGGGCAGCAAGGAGTACGACTGGGACCTGCATCCCGGCGCGATGGCCACGATCTGGCGCGGCGGCTGCATCATCCGGGCGCAGTTCCTCAACCGCATCGTCGAGGCCTACGACGAGAACGCCGACCTCCCCAGCCTGCTGCTGGCACCGTACTTCCGCGACGCGGTGGAGAAGGCCGTCGACAGCTGGCGTCGGGTCGTGGTGACCGCCACCCAGATGGGGATCCCCGTCCCGGCGTTCGCCTCGTCGCTGTCCTACTACGACGCCCTGCGGGCCGACCGACTCCCCGCCGCCCTCACCCAGGGACTGCGCGACTACTTCGGCGCACACACCTACCAGCGCATCGACAAGGAGGGCACGTTCCACACGCTGTGGAGCGAAGGCCGTACCGAGGTCGAGGCCTGAGCCGGAGGGCGACACAGTGCGTTTCATCGACGGCCACACCCCGGCCAACGATCTGACCTACGACGACGTGTTCGTCGTACCCGGCCGCAGTGACGTCGCGTCGCGGTTCGACGTTGACCTCTCCTCACGAGACGGTTCGGGCACCACCATCCCGATCGTCGTCGCGAACATGACCGCGGTGGCGGGCAAGCGGATGGCCGAGACCGTCGCCCGCCGCGGCGGAGTCGTGGTCCTCCCCCAGGACCTCCCGGCCGAGGCCGCCGCCGATTCCATCGCATTCGTGAAGAGTCGTGGCCTCGTCGCCGACACCCCCGTGATCCTGGCCGCGGGTGACTCCGTCTCCGACGCGTTGGCGCTGCTCCCCAAGCGCGCACACCGGGCCGCGGTGGTCGTACACCCCGAGACCGGCGCGCCGCAGGGCATCGTCACCGAGGCCATGTGTGCCGATGTCGACCGCTTCGCGCGCCTGTCGGAGGTGCTCGACCCGAACTTCGTGTCGATGCCTGTGGACTCCGCACCCCGCGCGGTGTTCGACGCGCTCACCGACCAGCACCTGGGGGTCGCCGTGCTGACCCACCCGGACGGGTCGATGGCCGGGGTGTTGACCCGCACGGGCGCGTTGCGCACCGGGATCTACCAGCCCAACGTCGACGCCGACAGTCGGCTCCGTGTCGCCGCGGCCGTCGGTATCAACGGTGACGTGGTGGGTAAGGCGCGGGCGCTCGTCGAGGCCGGCGCCGACCTTCTCGTCGCCGACACCGCGCACGGTCACCAGGAGAAGATGCTCGCCGCCGTCACCGCCCTCGCGGCGGCCGATCTGGGCGTCCCGATCGCGGCAGGCAATGTCGTCTCCGCGCAGGGCACCACCGACCTCATCGACGCCGGGGCGTCGATCGTGAAGGTCGGCGTCGGGCCCGGCGCGATGTGCACGACCCGGATGATGACCGGAGTCGGTCGACCCCAGTTCTCAGCCGTCACCGAGTGTTCGGCGGTCGCGCGGGCACGCGGCGCCCATGTGTGGGCCGACGGCGGGGTCCGCCATCCGCGCGATGTCGCACTGGCGATCGCCGCCGGGGCGTCGAACGTGATGATCGGTTCCTGGTTCGCGGGCACCTTCGAATCGCCGGGTGATCTCAAGACCGACCCGTCGGGACGTTCGTACAAGGAGAGCTTCGGGATGGCGTCCAAGCGTGCGGTCGCCGCGCGCACCGCCACCGACAGCGCCTTCGACCGCGCGCGCAAGGGACTGTTCGAAGAGGGCATCTCCAGCTCACGGATCCTGCTCGACCCGGATCGCCCCGGCGTGGAGGATCTGATCGACCACATCTGCTCGGGGGTTCGCAGCACGGCGACCTACGTGGGTGCCCGCACGCTCGACGAGCTGCACGAGAAGGTGATCCTCGGGGTGCAGTCGGCCGCCGGTTTCGCGGAGGGACGCCCCCTGCCCAGCGGTTGGTGAGGCCGGTCACCCGATACGATGGGGGTCTTGCTCATCGATTCGACACCGCGCCTTCTCGGATTCGCTCCCCGGCGCCTCATGGAGGACACCTTGGTGCCCACGGCACCCGTGCTCGCGCACAGTCACAACACCCCGACATCTGAGCCGGGTCGCTGAGCATGCAGGCACTCATCCTCATCGGCAGTCTGTTGGGTTTCATCGCTCTGACGCTGGGTACCGCGCTGTTCGTCGCGGCCGAGTTCTCGCTCACCGCACTGGAACGCTCGACCATCGAGGCCGACCGCCGCCAACGGGACGATCGCCGCTCCCGGCAGGTCAGCCACGCCCACAAGACGCTCTCGTTCCAGCTGTCCGGCGCGCAGCTGGGCATCACCATCACCACCCTGGTGACCGGTTACATCGCCGAACCGGTGCTGGCGCAACTGTTCTCGCCGGTGTTCGACGCGATCGGCGCGTCGGAACAGGTGACGTCGGTCGTGTCGATCCTGCTCGCCCTGGTCATCGCGACCTCGCTGTCGATGATCCTGGGCGAACTCATCCCCAAGAACTACGCCATCGCCCGTCCGCTACCGACCGCGCGCGGCACGGCCGGACCGATGACGGTGTTCTCGACCGCCTTCGGTTGGGCCATCAACGGCCTCAACGGAGCAGCGAATTGGTTGGTCCGGCGCCTGGGTATCGAACCGGCGGAGGAGTTGCGATCGGCGCGCTCGCCGCAGGAACTCGGGTCCCTGGTGCGCAACTCGGCGCGCGAGGGGTCACTCGATCAGGGCACCGCGATCCTGGTGAACCGCTCGCTGCGTTTCGGTGAACGCACCGCAGAAGAATTGATGACGCCACGGGTGACCGTGGACGCCGTCGATGAGGACGCGAATGTCCGCGACCTCATCGTCGCGGCGTCGGAGACCGGGTTCTCTCGTTTCCCGGTGGTCGTCGACGGCGACCTCGACAACATCCGCGGGTTCGTCCACATCAAGCAGGCGTTCACCGTTCCCCTGTCGGAACGCCGCACCACGCGTCTCGGCGACCTCGCCCGCCCGGTGCCGGTGGTGCCCGCGAGCCTCGACGGAGACGCTCTGATGAGCCGGATCCGAGCCGACGGCATGCAGGTGGCGGTGGTCATCGACGAATACGGCGGCACCGCGGGGATCGTCACCACCGAGGACCTCATCGAGGAGATCGTCGGCGACGTGACCGACGAACACGACGACGAACAGGCCGACGTACAGAAAGACGGCGAGGGCTACCTCTGTGCCGGCCTGCTACGTATCGACGAACTGCTGGATGCGACCGGGTACAAGGCTCCCGAGGGCGATTACGACACCCTCGGCGGGCTGGTCATGCACACCCTGGGCCGACTGGCCGCAGAAGGCGACGTCGTCGACCTCCCGGAACGCGCGGGGTCCGACGACGACGAGAGCGGCAACGACCCCATGCCCGTGGTGCCGAAATGGCGCGCGAAGGTTGTCCGGATGGACGGACGCCGCATCGACATGGTGTCCATCGAACCCATCCCCGAGGACGAGCAGGGCCCCGACGGCTCCGACACCGACACCGACGAGGAGGTCACGTCGTGAACGATCTCTTCGGCGTGCTGCTTGCCGTGCTCCTGCTCGCGGGCAACGCCTTCTTCGTCGGCGCGGAGTTCTCACTGATCTCCGCCCGCCGCGATCGACTCGAGGCCCTGGCCGACGAGGGTAAACGCCGAGCGCTGACGGTCATCCGTGCCGGACAGCAACTCTCGCTCATGCTCGCCGGTGCGCAGCTGGGCATCACCATCTGCTCGATTCTGCTGGGCCGTGTCGGTGAGCCCGCGGTGGCGCATCTGATCGAGAAGCCGATGGACCTGCTCGGTGTGCCCGAGAGCTTCCTGCACCCGATCGGGTTCGCGATCGCGTTGGCTCTGGTCGTCGTGTTGCACATCCTGTTGGGCGAGATGGTGCCCAAGAACATCGCGCTGGCCGGTCCGGAGAAATCAGCGATGCTGCTGGTGCCCGCGCACCTGGCGTTCATCAAACTGGCCCGCCCGCTCATCTCCTTCTACAACATCGCCGCCAACCTGTCGTTGCGTGTCATGCGGGTCGAACCCAAGGACGAACTGGATGCGACGGTGTCGGCGGGTGAACTCGCCGCGATGATCGGTGAGTCCCGCGAGGAGGGGCTGATCGACGCCGAGGAGCACGACCGCCTCACCCGCGCCCTGCAGACCACCGGTCGGACGGTCGTCGAGGTGGCGATCGGACTCGACGAGCTGCGCAGCGTGCGGGTCACCGCCGATCCGGTGACCGGACGCTCCGGCCCCACTCTCGGATCCATCGAGCGAGCCGTCTCCGACACCGGCTTCTCGCGGTTCCCGGTGCGCGGTTCCGACGGCGCCTACACCGGCTACCTACACCTCAAGGACGTCCTGGACGAGATCCTTGACGACGACATCGGGCAGGACTCGATCATCGGCGTCGACAAGATCCGTCCGCTGCCGGTCATCTCCGGCGACACCTCGCTCGACGAGGCCACCGCGGCACTGCGGCGCACCAGTGCGCATCTCGGCGCCGTCGTCGACATCAACGGGCGCACGGTCGGCATCGTCGCGCTCGAGGACCTCGTCGAGGAGTTCGTCGGGACCGTGCGGGACGAGACGCACCGGATCTGATGGCGGACCAGGGACTTCGCGTGCGTCTGCGTGCGACCGACACCGCCGACCGAACCGAGCGCCACCGTCGTCGGGTGGGTCGTCTTCTCGACGACCATCCGGTACGGACCCCCGACGGATCACCGCACCCGGTATGGGACTTCCTGTTCCGCTACTACAGCCACAAGCCCGCCCTGCTGATGCGCTGGCACCCCGGGTACGGCGTCGACATCGACACCCCGACCGAGCACGCCGACTACCCGCACTACGTTCCGACCGCCGACGGTGACGCCGTCACCGTCGACCCGGCGTATCTCCAGACCCGGTCGCGGACCGTCGGGTTCGTCGACGGCCTGCTGCGGGCCACCGCCGATCGACCGCCCCGTCTGAACTGCTTCGGGATGCACGAGTGGGCGATGGTCTACCGCGCGCCCTCCTCCGACATCCGACACGGCACCCCGCTGCGGTTGTCGCCTGCCGACACCGATGCCGCCGTCGAGGCCAGTGACCTGCGCTGCACGCATTTCGATGCGTTCCGGTTCTTCACCGAGCCGGCTGGCCCGCGCAACCTGATGCCGCTGACCCGCCAGACCCAGGTCGACTCCGAGCAGCCCGGCTGCGTGCACGCGGGGATGGATCTCTACAAGTGGGCCTACAAGCTGAGCCCCCTGATCGGTTCCGACCTCGTCGTCGACGCGCTCGAGGTCGCCTTCGGCCTCCGCGAGTTGGACATGCGGGCGAGCCCGTACGACTTCGCGTCGCTCGGTCTCGCACCCATCGCGGTGGAGACGCCCGCCGGGCGTGCGGAATACGTCCGACTGCAGGTGACGTTGACCGATCACGCGGCGCTCATCCGGCGTCGATTGATCGACAGTTGCGCCGGTCTGATCGACCGACAACCTCCCTGCTGACGGCTTGTTACTCCCGAGTAGCCTGGCAGTGTTATTTCCGCTGTTTCGACGACGAGAAGTGAGGCAACCATGTCCGAGCGCGTCACGGTGAACGGGGTGCAGGTCGCATCCGTTCTCTACGACTTCATCAACTCCGAGGCCCTTCCCGGAACCGGTGTGGATCAGGACGCTTTCTGGACCGGTGCCGCCGCCGTGATCACCGATCTCGCGCCGCGTAACCGCGAACTGCTCGAGATCCGCGAGTCCCTGCAGGCGAAGATCGACGCCTGGCACCACGACAACACCTTCGAGCCGGCCGCCTACAAGGAGTTCCTCACCGAGATCGGCTACCTCGCGCCGGTGCCCGAGGACTTCCAGATCACGACCGACAATGTCGACACCGAGATCACCAGCACCGCGGGACCCCAGCTGGTGGTCCCCGTCCTCAACGCCCGATTCGCGCTGAACGCGTCGAACGCGCGGTGGGGTTCGCTCTACGACGCGCTCTACGGCACCGACGCCATCTCCGAGGCCGACGGTGCCGAGATGGGCACGTCGTACAACAAGGTCCGCGGCGACAAGGTGATCGCCTACGCCAAGAACGTCCTCGACTACGCCGCCGCGCTCGAAGACGGTTCCTGGACGTCGGTGACCGCGTTGCACGTCGACGGATCCGCTCTCGTCGTGACCCTCGACGGCGGCAGCACGACGTCGCTCGCCGACCCGAACGCGTTCGCCGGATACCTCGGTGACGCCGCGGCTCCCACCGGTGTCCTGGTGCGTCACAACGGACTTCACCTCGAGGTCCAGATCGATGCGGATTCCCCGATCGGTTCGACCGATCCGGCGGGCATCAAGGACGTCCTCGTCGAGTCCGCGATCACCACGATCATGGACTTCGAGGACTCCGTCGCCGCGGTCGACGCCGACGACAAGGTGCTCGGCTACCGCAACTGGCTCGGCCTGAACCGCGGCGACCTGTCCGAGGAGGTCTCCAAGGGCGGCAAGACCTTCACCCGCGTGCTCAACCCCGACCGCGTCTACACCGCGCCCGACGGTGGCGAGCTGTCGCTGCCGGGTCGTTCGTTGCTGTTCGTCCGCAACGTCGGTCACCTGATGACCAACGATGCGATCGTCGACGCCGACGGCAACGAGGTCGGCGAGGGCATCCTCGACGCGTTGTTCACCTCCCTGATCGGCGTCCACGGTATGAGCGCCGACGGTCTGCAGAACTCGCGCACCGGATCGATCTACATCGTGAAGCCGAAGATGCACGGCCCCGACGAGGTCGCGTTCACCGCCGAGCTGTTCGGTCGCGTCGAGAAGGTGCTCGGGCTGCCGGAGAACACCATCAAGGTCGGGATCATGGACGAGGAGCGCCGCACCACGGTCAACCTCAAGGCCTGCATCGCCGCGGCCTCCGAGCGCGTCGTGTTCATCAACACCGGCTTCCTCGACCGCACCGGCGACGAGATCCACACCTCGATGGAGGCGGGCGCCGTCGTGCGCAAGGCGGAGATGAAGTCGCAGACCTGGATCAAGGCCTACGAGGACTTCAACGTCGACACCGGACTGCACGCGGGTCTGCAGCACCGCGCGCAGATCGGCAAGGGGATGTGGGCCATGCCGGATCTCATGGCCGACATGCTCGAGCAGAAGATCGGCCATCCCAAGGCCGGTGCGAACACCGCGTGGGTGCCGTCTCCGACCGCAGCCACCCTGCACGCGTTGCACTACCACCAGATCGACGTGTTCGAGCGGCAGGACGAGATCGCCAAGCGTGACCCGGCATCGGTCGACGACATCCTGACCATCCCGCTCGCTCCGAAGACCGACTGGTCGGACGAGGAGAAGCAGCAGGAGCTCGACAACAACTGCCAGTCGATCCTCGGCTACGTGGTCCGGTGGATCGACGCCGGTGTCGGTTGTTCGAAGGTTCCCGACATCCACGACGTCGCACTCATGGAGGACCGTGCGACGCTGCGGATCTCGAGCCAGCTGCTGGCCAACTGGATCCGGCACGGCGTCGTCTCCGAGGCCGACGTGGTCGCATCGCTCGAGCGGATGGCGCCGGTGGTCGACCGACAGAACGCGTCGGACCCCACCTACCGGCCGCTGGCACCGGACTTCGACTCCAACATCGCCTTCCAGGCGGCGAAGGAGCTGATCGTGTCCGGGACCACGCAGCCCAGCGGCTACACCGAGCCGATCCTGCATCGGCGTCGCCGCGAGTACAAGGCCGCGAACGCCTGACCGGGCCGACTATCCTCGCCTGTCATGGGCCAACATCGCACCGACGACACACGACGCCGCGGCATCAGCCGCGGCGTCGTGTTCGGTTTTCTGGCGATCGTGGTGGTCGCGGTGCTGGTGGTCGTGTGGGTCTCGCTGGGCAACCGGATCACCGCCGACGGAGACGACGCGGCGAAGGCGTGCGTCGAGGGTCCGGCGACGGTGACCGTCCTGGCCGATCCCGCCCTCGCAACGCCGCTGAACACCATCGCCGGCGCCTACAACGCGACGAAGCCGGTGGTGCGTGACCAGTGCATCACGGTCACCGTGGCGCCACAGGACGCGAAGGTCACGCTCGACGGTCTCACCGGCACCTGGGACCCCGAGTCGATGGGTCCCTATCCGGCGGCGTGGGTGCCGGCGTCGTCGGTGTGGAGCGCGCAGTTGCTCACCGCACGTTCGGCGGTCGTCGACGGCAACCCGGAATCGCTGGTCACCTCGCCGGTCGTCCTCGCGGTGGCCCCCGAACTGGCCCGCGCGGCCGGCTCGGATGTGGGTTGGCTCGACATCCCCACGTTGGCGCGCCGCGACAACAGCCTCGCCGACCTCGGTCTGCGCGGATGGGGGTCGTTGAAGATGGCGCTCGCCGCCGGGCCCGGAAGCGATGCGAGTGTGCTCGCAGCCGAGGCCATCGCCACCCAGGTGTCGCGGACGACGACCGGCGGACTCACCGCCGCCGACGCCGACTCGGCGATGGTCACCTCGACACTGACCGATCTGCGCAGACGTGCCCCGACACCCACCGACGGGGTCGCCACCGGGGCGTTGCCCACGATCGCGAACTCCGGCAACCCGGCGGCCGCGTCGATCCACGCCATCCCGATCACCGAGCAGGCGTTGTACGACGCCACCCGGACCGACACCTCTCCCGGCGTCGTCGAACTGCTGCCCGACGGCCCGACTCCCCTGGCCGACTATCCCGTCATCGACCTGACCGGTGAGCAGGTCAGCGCGGCGCAGGCCGAGGCGGTCACCCGGTTCTTCGACTTCGTCCGAACGCCGGAGCAGTTGAAGTCCGTCACCGCTCTCGGATTCCGCGGCAATGCACCCCTGCCCGCGGCCACGGCGGCGGTGACGTTCCCCGTGACGAACAACCCCATGCCCGCCCCGGAACCGGCGGCGGCCACAGCCATCGCCAAGATCATCCTCGGTGGCTGAGCGACACCCCGCAGCGACTCGCCCGCCACCGCCGGCCAAGCCCCGCCACAACCGTCACCACTGAGACCTCATCCGGACGCAGCACACAGATCAGTCGTCATCGGTGACGGTTGTGGACATCCGACCACCTACTACGACCGAAATCCGCTCTCGTGAGCTCAGGCTTCGACGGGCTCGCTGAACGCTTCGATGGGCGGGCAGCTGCAGACAAGGTTGCGGTCGCCGTAGACACCGTCGATACGACGGACCGACGGCCACACCTTGTCCCGTGCCCCGGACGACGGGCGGCCGTTCGGGAACGCGGCGACCTCGCGTGAGTACGGGTGATCCCACTCGTCGGCAACGAGGCATTCCGCGGTGTGCGGCGCTCCGCGCAACGGGTTGTCGTCGACCGACCAGGTGCCGTCGGCGACCCGGTCGATCTCGGCCTTGATCTCGACCATCGCATCGCAGAACGCGTCGATCTCGTCGAGGTTCTCGCTCTCGGTCGGCTCCACCATGAGCGTGCCGGAGACCGGGAAGCTCATCGTCGGTGCGTGGAATCCGTAGTCGGCCAACCGCTTGGCGACATCGTCGACGGTGACGCCGGTGGCCTTCGTGATCGGACGCAGGTCGAGGATGCACTCGTGCGCGACCGTGCCGTCGTGACCGGTGTAGAGGACCGGGTAGTGGTCTCCGAGCCGCTTGGCGATGTAGTTGGCCGACGCGATCGCGGTGAGCGTCGCCCGACGCAGGCCCTCGGCCCCCATCATGAGGATGTAGGCGTAGGTGATCGGCAGGATCGACGCCGATCCGTACGGCGCCCCCGAGATCGTCAGCGCGCCCGGCAGGTCGTCGTCGAGCGGGTGTCCGGGCAGGAACTCGGCGAGGTGCTCGCGCACCCCGATCGGTCCGACACCGGGTCCACCACCGCCGTGCGGGATGCAGAAGGTCTTGTGCAGGTTGAGGTGGCTGACGTCGCCGCCGAATCGACCCGGGCGGGCGACACCGACCAGGGCGTTGAGGTTCGCGCCGTCGACGTAGACCTGGCCACCGGCATCGTGCACGGCCGAGCAGATCTCACGGACCTCGTGCTCGAAGACGCCGTGGGTCGACGGGTAGGTGATCATGATCGCCGCCAACGACTCGGCGTGGGTGGAGATCTTCTCCTTGAGGTCGGCGGTGTCGACGTCACCGTTGGCCCGGCACGCGACCACGACGACCCGCATCCCGGCCATCACCGCGGACGCGGCATTGGTGCCGTGCGCGCTCGACGGGATCAGGCAGATGTCGCGGGCCTCGTCGCCCCGGCTGAGGTGGTACTTGCGGATGGCGAGCAGTCCGGCGTACTCGCCCTGCGATCCGGCGTTGGGCTGCAGGCTGACCCGGTCGTACCCGGTGATCTGCGACAGCCAGTTCTCCAGCCGCGAGATCATCGTGTGCATCCCGACCACGTCCGATTTCGGCGCGAACGGGTGCAGGTTGGCGATCTCGGGCCAGGTGATCGGCTCCATCTCGGCGGCCGCGTTGAGCTTCATGGTGCACGACCCGAGCGGGATCATGCTGCGGTCGAGTGCGATGTCCTTGTCGGACAGTCGACGCAGGTAACGCAGCATCGCGGTCTCGGTGTGGTACCGACCGAACGCCGGATGGGTGAGGAATTCGGTGGTGCGGGAGCCGAACTCGGCGTCACGCGGTTCGACGGCCGAGACACCGAAGGCCTCGATGACGGCGTCGACGTGGGCGTCGATGGTGGTCTCGTCACACGCGATGCCGACGTGGTCGGCGTCGACGAGCCGCAGGTTGACGCCACTGCTCTTGGCCGCGGCGACCACCTCGGACGCGCGGCCGGGAACCTGCGCCAGCACGGTGTCGAAGAACGTGTCGTGGACGACCGCATCGCCAAGGGCCGCCGCGATTCGCGCGGCGTGGGCGTGGGTGCGGCGCGCGATGGCCGTCAACCCCTTGGGGCCGTGGTAGCTCGCGTACATCGCGGCCAGGACGGCGAGCAGGACCTGTGCGGTGCAGATGTTGCTGGTCGCCTTCTCGCGACGGATGTGCTGCTCACGGGTCTGCAACGACAATCGGTAGGCCAGGTTTCCATCGGCGTCCTTCGACACCCCGACGAGGCGGCCCGGCAACTGGCGGGCGTGTGCACTGCGCACCGAGAGGTATCCGGCGTGGGGTCCGCCGAAGCCCATCGGCACACCGAAACGCTGGGTGGTCCCGAAGCAGACGTCGGCGCCCTGCTCACCGGGAGGGGTGATGACGGTCAGGGCGAGCAGATCGGCGCCGACGGCGACGAGGGCGCCGCGCTCGTGGGCCTCCGCGATGATCGGGGCGGCGTCGACGATCGCGCCGGAGGCGGCGGGCACCTGCAGCAGCACACCGTAGAAGTCGCCGTCGGGCAGTCCGGCGGTGAGATCGGCACGGACGACCTCGATGCCCAGCGGCTCGGCGCGGGTCTCGATGACGGCCAGGGTCTGGGGGAACAGGTCGGTGTCGACGACGAATCGCGGCGACTTGCTCTTGTTCGCGCGACGCAGCAGGGTCATCGCCTCGGCGGCGGCGGTCGACTCGTCGAGCATCGACGCGTTCGCCACGTCCATGCCGGTCAGGTCGGAGACCATCGTCTGGAAGTTCAGCAGCGCCTCGAGACGTCCCTGACTGATCTCGGGCTGGTACGGCGTGTACGCGGTGTACCAGGCGGGGTTCTCGATGAGGGAGCGGCGCAGGACGGCCGGCGTGTGCGTGCCGTAGTAGCCCAGGCCGATCATCGAGGTGGCGACGGTGTTCTGCGACGCGAGAGCGGCGAGTTCGGCCAGCGCCTCGACCTCGGTGGCGGCGGGCGGCAGCACCTCGAGGCCGTTGTCGTCGGCGGGATCGGCGATCGAGGCGGGGACCACCGCGGACGCGAGATCCTCCAGCGAGGACACATCGAGGAGCGAGAGGATGCGCGCGAGGTCGTCGGAATCGGGGCCGACATGACGATCGGCGAAGACATCGGAGTGTTGCACCACAGGAGAACCTTTGCGCCGAGTCCGACATCACGCCGGACGGGGTGGGTCCTCCCCCTCTGTCCTGCTCTCGTCCGACCTCGCGGTCGGACTCAGGCGCCTGAGAGATTCAGCTGCGCGGAACGCGGCCTTTCACCGTGGGCGGGCGACCGGGGTCACCACTTTCCAGAGACGTCGTAGCGCACCACGGTCCTGGATGCCTGAGAGATTGACGGAGAGGTGTTGCTCCTTCGGCGGCCGGGGCCAGACGCTGCTGACCCGACGCTCTCCCATGGTGCGGCGACGTAGGAGAAGTCTAGCCCGTCTTGCGCGTGCGGGTCTTCCGGCGAGCCGCCAACTCGTCCTCGGGTGCGGTCTCGCTCACACCGCCGTCGGCGCGTTCACCCGGGAAGTCGGCGATGGTGCCGGACAGTTCCCGCATCGCGCCGCTCACGGCGATGCCGAAGACACCCTGACCGCCCTGCAGCAGGTCGACGACCTCTTCGGCCGAGGTGCACTCGTAGACCGTGGTTCCGTCGGAGAACAGGGTGATGCGTGCCAGGTCCTCGACGCCCCGCTTGCGCAGGTGGTCGACGGCGACGCGGATGTTCTGCAGCGAGATGCCGGTGTCGAGCAGTCGCTTGACGATCTTCAGGACGAGGATGTCCTTGAAGGAGTACAGCCGCTGGCTGCCGCTGCCCGCGGCGCTCCGGATCGACGGGACCACGAGCGACGTTCGTGCCCAGTAGTCGAGTTGCCGATAGGTGATGCCGGCGATCTGGCATGCGCTCGGAACGCGGTATCCGACGAGCTCATCGGGAACGGTGTCGTTCGGGAAGAGTCCCGGCGCCACGTCGTCGAGGGTTCCCTGGGTGGGGCGCGCAGAAGCGGCCACCGGTGCCGTCGCGACTTCGTCGACGCTGGTCACGTCGTCGCGGTTGTTCGGCTCATCGCCCACTGCGTACTCCTGAATGCTCACCGGGCGTCCCCGGCAACCCGAGGACGACGACGAAAACACCATCGTTGCAACTCAGATTACGCCGTCCGACCCGACCCTGGTTGGCGTCCCGCTCGATCGCGGGATCTGAGGGCAACGCTATGGCTGCGCGGGGGTGGTTTCAATGCGACTCGCGGGCCACATCACCCTCAACGTGAGGTTGAGGGTGAACCGTGACCCCGCGGTTGCACAACCGTGATGTCGACCCGAGGTCTCGACGTCCGGTCAGGATCCGCCGGTGGCCTTGAAGTCGTCCGGGGAGATGGTGTCGAGGAACTCCTTGAACTTCTCCACCTCGTCCTCCTTGACCTCCTCGGAGTCGGCGGACTCCTCGTCCGGGATCAGCAGGCCCGCCTCGGCGAGCACACCCTCCTCGGCGATGATCGGGACCTCGGCGCGCATGGCGATGGCGACCGAGTCCGACGGGCGGGCGGACACGCGCAAGTCACCGGCGAAGACCATCTCGGCGTAGAAGGTGCCCTCCTGCATGTCGACGATGCGCACCTCGATCAGTTCCTGACCGAACGCGGCGACGAGGTTGACGATCAGATCGTGGGTCAGCGGCCGGGGCGGCTCGACACCCTTCTGGCGCAGCGCGATCGACGCGGCCTCGCTCTGTCCGATCCAGATCGGCAGATACCGTTCGCCGTCCACCTCGCGCAGGAGCAGCACCGGTTGGCCCTGCGGCGGTTCCACGCGAATCCCGACCACCTGCATCTCACCCATGTCGCACCGCACCCATCGAGTGTTCTCCCAACCTGCTGTCGACAACCGCACGAAGGCGCGGTCGGCCACCACCAATGTTATGACACGAACACGACCGCGCTCGATATGAATTCGACGCTACTCCCGCTCAGTCGAGCGCGTCGCGCACCGCGGCTTTGACCAGTTGGGTGTGCAGCGTGACCGAGAGTGCCGCGACCTCGCGGATCAGCTCCTCGGCGCGATCTCGGGCGCCGGCGCCCTTGCTCTTGGCGATCGGGTTGGCGATCTGCGCGACGAGACCGGCCTCGCGGTCGGCGGAGACCTTGAACGCCCGCAGGTGCCGGGCCTCGAGACCGAAATCGGCGAGCGCCGCGGCCGCCTCGACCAGACGGACGGCGTCCTCGTCGAAGAATCCACCGGGTCCCGCCGTCAGGAGGCCGCTGCGCTGGAGCTCGGCGACAAACGCCGCGTCGGCGCCGGTGCGCTCGAGCAGGGTCTCGCGTGAGATCCGACCACCCGACCGCTCGAAGTCGATGGCGGGCGCCACCCAGGATCGAGCCGAGGACAACAGCCGCGGCGTACCGGGGTCGACGCGCTCACCGCGGTCAATGGCCTCGAGTTGTTCCTTGATGACCTTGAGCGGCAGGTAACGATCGCGCTGGGCGGTGAGCACGAACCGCAACCGCTCACAATCGGCGTGGCTGAAACGTCGGTAGCCCGACGGTGAACGCTCCGGGGTGATCAGCCCCTCCGCCTCGAGGAAACGGATCTTCGAGATGGTGACGTCGGGGAAGTCGCCCCGCAGACGATCGAGGACCGATCCGATGGACATCGATCCTTCGTGTCGACCACCCGAGGACGGTGCGGTCATCGGTTAACCGGCGGCCTGGGATCCGTCGTCGTGCGGTCCGCTGAGGAAGACCAGACGGAACTTGCCGATCTGGACCTCGTCACCGTTCGCCAGCACAGCGGAATCGACCGGCTCGCGGTTGACGTAGGTGCCGTTGAGGCTGCCCACGTCGACGACCTGGAACTCGTTGTCGCCCAGACGGAACTCCGCGTGGCGACGGCTGACGGTGACGTCGTCGAGGAAGATGTCGCTGTCGGGGTGGCGACCGGCCGACGTGGTGGCCTGGTCCAGGAGAAAGCGCGAACCCGCGTTGGGGCCACGCTTTACCACGAGGAGAGCGGTTCCGGCCGAGAGGCGTTCGGCGCCGGTCTCGGAGGTCTCGGTCGAGCCTCCGTTGGCGTCGAGCTCCTTGATGAAGTCGGCGCGGAAGACCGAGGTCGTCTCCACCGGTGCCTGGAGGTCCTTGTCGTTGTCGCTCACCAATTCTCCTTAAGTGTTCCGTGCCCATCCGATGGTCTCGGGGTGGGACGCGATGGCCGGACTGCCGTGACGTGCCGACAGATCGTGACCATGGTGTTCGGGGTCGGTCTTGACTCTTCGATGTGGTGCTGTGGTCGCCGACGCCCAGCGGTCGTTGTCGGATCTCGCCGCGCCCCGACCGCTCGGTTCCACTGACCGTACCCTGCCCTGCCGGGCGGAGACACCGCCGATCCTAACCGCTGACTGATGCGAAACATCGGCGGTCGCGGGACTCGGTGGATCAGCCCTCGATGACCGCGCGGTACGCGTCGGCGTCGAGCATGTCCTCGAGGACGACACCGAGATCGGTGCCCTCGGGAACGGCGATCTCGACCAGCCATCCGGCGCCGTACGGGTCGGAGTTGACCAGTTCGGGCGTGGCGTCGAGGTCGTCGTTGACGGCCGCGATGGATCCGTCGATGGGACCGAAGATGTCCGAGACGCTCTTGGTCGACTCGACCTCGGCGAACGACTCACCCTTGTCCACTGCGTCGTCGACGGCGGGCAGCTGCACGAACACCACGTCGCCGAGCTGATCCTGCGCGTAGGCGGTGATGCCGATCCGGACCACGCCCGGCGCGGTCTGCTCGATCCACTCGTGTTCGACGGTGTAGCGCAGGTTTTCGGGCACCTCGATCTCAGTCACGCGGAGAACCTTAGCGCGAATCGACCGTCGACATCCCACCGCCCGGTGGCATCTTCTGCATCACCAGGACGGTCTGTACCCAGTACTGCAGGAACGACCAGACGTACATGCCGGTACCCCAGATCAGGAACGCCCAACCGATGGGTCGGAAGATGTCGCCGAGCACGCCGTCGAGCTGTCCACCGAGTATCAACGGGAATCCGTACATGAGGGCGAAGGTCGCGGCCTTGCCCACGTATGTCGACGGCAACGCGGTCAGTCCCCTGGTCCGCAGCAGCGGGACGCTAAGCAGTAGCAGGAGATCTCGGCCGATGAGGATCCCGATCAACCACCACGGGATGATCTCGCGCACTCCGAGCCCGATCGGGACGATGATCATGTAGATCCGGTCGGCCGCGGGGTCGAGGAGGGCACCGAGTTTCGACGACTGGTTCAGGAGTCTGGCCAGTTTCCCGTCGGCGTAGTCGGAGAACCCGGACACGAGCAGGACCACGAAGGCCCACCCGTCGGCCTTCTCCACCAGCAGGAGCCAGAGGAAGACCGGCACCAGCACCAGACGCAGGAAACTGAGTGCGTTGGGGATCGTCAGGACCCGGTCGGCGGACTGTTGCGCCTCTGCACTCATGCGCTCAGCCTGTCACAAGGGTCCGGTGTCAGCGGAAGATGCCGATGATGCCCTGCAGCGTCTTGGCGCCACCGCCCGCGAACGGGTTGTCGTGGACCATGTAGGTCCACGTGGTGGTGGTGCGACGCAGGTCGGCGCCCTCGAGGTCGACACCGTCGGCGGTGATCGTCGCCTCGCGGAACGTGGTGCGCGCGTTGTCCACCGCCTCCCCGGGCAGACGACCGAACTCGTCGAGGATCAGCTTGTGGAATTCGTCGAGCGGGCTCTGCCTGCCGATGGACCGCAGGTGGATGCTGGCGCGGACGTCGGCGACGAAGGCCAGGTGGTCGGCCCACGCACGGTCGAGGTGGTAGAGCACGATCTCGCGCGCCGCCTGGACCAGGACATCGTGCGGCACCGGCCCGGCCGGGGCCTTGTCCTCGGTGGCCACCGCGGACTTGGTGATGGTCATCTCGGCGGCGTCGCCCGAGTCGGGGTCGGTCGCCGACGTCGCGTCGTCCGGCGCATCGGTGTCGGCGGCGCCCGCCGCCTTCTCGACGGAGGTGCCGGTCAGCTCCGCGTACCGCTCCGACTCGCTCGCCTTCAGTTCGTCGAGCGCGATCTCCGTGGTCAGTACCTCCATCCGGCGCTTGACCACGATGTCGCGCTGCTGGTTGACCAGCTTGTTGTAGCGCCAGGTGTTCGCGTGCAGTTCGAGCATGATGCCCTCGGCGACGCGCTGGGCCTGCTCAATCAGCTCGATCCCCTTCGCGCCCATCGAACCGTCCTCGGACTCGGACTCCGGGTCGCGCTTGAACGACAGGTTCCGGGTGACCACCGGGTCCTCGAGGCTGGAGAAGAACACCGAGCGGCCGGGGTCGCCCTGACGGCCCGCGCGGCCGCGCAGCTGGTTGTCGAGGCGTTCGGTGTCGTGACGTCCGGTGCCGACGACGCACAGTCCGCCGAGCTCGACGATCTGGTCACGGGCGCCGGTGGACTTGCCGTCCTTCTCGCCGCGCGAACCGCCGAGCTTGATGTCGGTGCCGCGACCGGCCATCTGTGTCGACACGGTGACGGCGTCGAGCGCACCGGCCTCGGCGATGATGGACGCCTCCTCGGCGTCGTTCTTCGCGTTCAGCACAACCGCTTTCACGCCGGCGCGGTCGAGCAGATACTCGAGCTCCTCGGATTCGGCGACGTCGTGGGTACCGATGAGCACGGGCTGACCGGTCTCGTGGATCTCCTTGACGAACGCCACGACGGCCTCGGCCTTGTTGGCCTTGGTGTCGTAGACCCGGTCGGCCTCGTCGATGCGGATGTTGTCGGTGTTCTGCGGGATCTGCGAGACCGCGAGTTCGTAGAACTGGCGGAACTGTTCGCCGGCCGCGAGCGCGGTGCCGGTCATGCCGCACACCGTCGGGTAGCGGCCGATCAGCGCCTGGACGGTCATCGTATCGATGACCTCGCCGGAATCGGTCTGCGCCAGACCTTCTTTGAGCTCGACCGCGGCCTGCAGACCGTCGGGCCAGCGCTGCAGCTGGGCGACGCGGCCCCGTGAGGCGTTGATCAGGTGCACGCCGCCGTCACGGACGATGTAGTGCACGTCGCGCTCGGTGAGGATGTGCGCGTGCATCGCGATGTTGACGTGCACGAGGGTGGTGCCGACGTGCTCCTCGTCGTAGAGGTTGATGCCGCCGAGCTCGGCCTCGATGAACTCCGCACCCTCGTCGGTGAGGAAGACGTTGCGGCCGTCGGTGTCGATCTCGTAGTGGTTGCGCTTGAGTTTGCCGACGGCGTCGTGGATCGGCTTGTCGGGCACCTCACCGGTGGTGGCGCCGGCCAGGATCAGCGGGACCAACGCCTCGTCGACGAGCACGGAATCCGCCTCGTCGATGATCGCGACATCGGGTCGGGGCGAGACGAGCTCGTCGGAGTGGGTGACGAGTTGGTCGCGCAGGACGTCGAAGCCGACCTCGTTGACCGAGCCGTAGGTGATGTCGGCGTCGTAGGCGGCCTTGCGTTCGGCGCGGGTCGACGCCTCGGAGACGAATCCGGTGGTGATGTCGAACAGCGTGAACAACGGCTTCATCTGGTTGGCGTCGCGGGTCGCGAGATAGTCGTTGACCGAGATGACGTGCACGCGGTGGCCCTGCAGCACGTAGCCGATCGCGGCGATCGCCCCGGCGAGCGTCTTGCCCTCACCGGTGGCCATCTCCACGACGTCGGCCTCGAGCAGGCGGAGGGCTCCCTGCAGCTGCACGTCGAACGGGCGCATGTCGAGGGTGCGTTCGCCTGCCTCGCGGGCGAGCGCCAGGAACTTCGCGCGGTCGGTGCCCGCAGGATCGGTGATGTCGAGCTTCTCGGCGGCGGCCGCGAACTCGGAGTCGGCCAGACCGGCGGCCCACGTGTCGTGCTCGGTCGATTCCTTGATCAAGGTGATCGATTTCGACTGATTCCGCGACGATTGCGCTCCCAGAGCGCGCCACATCCTGTTCGAGAGCTTTCCCACCGCGCCGAACTCCTCACTGTCGTCGAACCGGCGTGTCCGCCGGTCAGCGTGATCTACCGTACGCGGATGAGTCGGCGGACAATCTTCGTCCTCCGCGCTGTTGGCGCGGGCGCCCTCGTGGCGTGCGGGATCGGACTCGGTGCGAACAACGGCTGGCTGATGGCGCTGATCGTCGGGGTGCCCCTGATCGTCAGCGGGTTCGTCGTCGCGCCCCGTCCGAGTCGGGTCAGCGAACTGCCGGTGTGGTCGCAGGCCAGACCAGGGGTCGAGGCGCAGGTGGGAGCGCTCACACGAAGCACGCTCGGCGATGTCGACCGCCAGCCCTGCCTGATCACCGCGACGGTGTCGCCCGCCGACGACATCCCGTACGAGGCTCGCTGGCTCGCCTCCATGACGCGGTCGGACGTGACCGCTCTGCTCGACGCACCGCACGTCGAGCTCCCCGACTCCGTGGTCCCGCCCCGCGAACCGACCACCCCCGAGTTCGACGACGTGCCCGGCCGACGTGCGCTGATGTACCCGGCGGCCACGGTCGCGGTACTGATCGCGCTTCTCGTCCTCGTGCCCGCGTCGATGTGGCGCGTCGACGTCTCGGCGGACTCCAGCTCGAGATCGGGCGGCGGTTCGACCGGGAGGGTGTCCACCGGACAACTGGCGTCGGCGATGGAGCACGCAAGGACCCTGTCCCCGACCGCGGCCGGGAACATCCTGCAGATCAGTCTCGCCGCGGGGGGTAGCGACCGGATCAACGTGTTCCTACCGGACACGGGCCAGATCGTGTCGGCCTACCGGAGCTCCGGCTCGTGGCGCGATCAACCGCCCGCCGAGACTCGATTGCGTGGCGCGGACGCGTTCCCGCTCACTGATCTGGATCCGTTCGACCTGGACGCGGTGTCCGCGGCGATGACCGGTGACGGGGAGCGTCTCCTGAACCTGGAGATCAAGCGCACGGCTCCCGAGGAGATCCCGCTGGCAACCGCGAAGGTCGGTCCTGACGTGTTCGATCAGCGGACCGTGCAGGCACGCCTGACCGGCGAGGTGGCCGAGTCGTTCGATCCCGGTGATCTCGCGGTATCGATGCGGATCGCCGCCGACGCGATCCGCGCGGCGAAGCTCCCGACCAGCGCACCGGTCCTCACCCGCTTCGAGATCCGCGGCACCCGAGAGGGGACGCCGATCATGCGCGCCGGATCCATCCAGAACTCCGGTGGAGTGCTGATCGAGTACTCGACCGAGACGACCACCGGTTCGGTCGTCGTCCGGCCCGGCGAGTTCCCCTCGATGCCCAGCCCGCCGTACGAGAACAAGGCGGGCCGGCTGCCCCGGGGCGCCGCGGCGTTCGACCAACTCTCCGCGGCGACCTTCGCCCGCATCCGCGACGACGCGATGCGTCGGGGCGGTGTCGCGGCGTTCGACCGGACCGCCGTCGACCTCCAGGTCACCCAGGGCCGGTCGGATGACGACTACGGCCCCGTCGTCTACGCGGCGGTCGGCCCGTCCCCGGGATCCGAGGGCACCTACGGCCTCGACGGCGCCTTCCTGCGCGCTCAGCTGTACTGAGATCAGTCGGCGGTGTCGGTGAGGCACCGCTGCCACGCCTCGCGGAGCGCGAAGACCGATCGTTGGTATCGGTCCGCGTAGTCGCGGTCGTCGGGAAACCTGTCGGTGCGCAATGCCTCGGCGGCGTCCATGGCCTCCTGGAACCGCGCGACGGCGGGACGGGTCACGTCGGTGACGGTCGGTGACCGCAGCGCGAGGTCGGTGTCGAGTTCGTACGGCGCGTACTCCGACATCACCGCGTCGTGCATGCGGGTCGCGGCCTCCCAGAGGCGTTCCGCGGCGTCGTCGGTACCCGCGTCCGCGACACGGGCGATCCGCGGACCCGACGCCGCGGTGGGCGTGTCGACGACGATGTGCCGACGCGGCACGAGCGCGACGAGTCGGGCGGCGACCTCCTGCGCGGCGGGATCGGATCCCATGACCGCCACCTGCCACCGATCCACCACCTCGTCCGCGTCGGGCGCGGTGTCGAGACGGGCGACCTCGAGCTGGAGATAGCCACAGCCCTTCACCGTCAGCCGCCGGGCCGATGAGCCGCGCATCGATGAGGTCGACGTGGCGACCGCGCCGCCCGGGGCGACCGATCGCAGGCGAGCGACCGCGATCTCCTCGATGGTGACGTCCTCGTTGCCGAGGTAGATCCACTCGTCATCGACGGTGAGGATCACTGCACCGCGGCTCAGTTGCCGTCCGACCGCCGCGACCGCGATGCTGCCCACGACCGCACCCGCCACGACGCCGACCACCAGTGACGAGTCGACACGCAGGGCCCGCAGGATCACCAGTGCGCCCAGGCCGACGGCGAGCAACGCCACCGCGACCGCCGCGGCGACCCGATGTCCCACACCCAGATACTCGGTGCGTGCGGTGACCGGGATCGACGCGGACACGGCGAGTCAGACCGCGAGTTGCTCGTCGAGGAAGTCGACGTAGTCGGCGATGGCCTGCTCGAACGGCTCGCCGACGTAGATGTCGAAATGCCCGACCGGGTAACGCTTCACGGTCCCGCGGCGGGCCTGCGCGGCGTACTTCAGTGTCGGTCCGGCCGGCGCGACGGTGTCGTTGTCACACACCCCGAACAGCACGGGGGCGGTGATGTCGCGCACGCGACGTCCGGGACGTTCGAGCGGGACCGAGAGGCCGAAGCTCGCCGTCACCGCGTTGGAGAACTCCATGCCGTCGGGGACGATGCCCAGGTAACCGTCCATCACGTCCGGCGCGTTCATCAGGGCGGTCTCGCCGGGATGGCCCGCGAGCGGGACCAGCACGCGCGACCGATGGGTGACCGCCGCGACCAGATCGCGGACCGCCAACACGCTCAGCCGCATCGACGCCCCAAGCCCCTGGATCTTCGACGACGCGATGCCGTCGGTGAACGGGCACTGGGAGATCACCGCGGCGATGCGATGGTCCTCCGCGGCGACGGCTAGCACGTGCCCCCCACCGAAAGACGACCCGAAGATCGCGACCCGGTCGGGGTCGATGCCGGGCAGCGACCGCGCGTGGTCGATCGCTGCGTGCCAGTCGGCGCGTTGCTTCTTGATGTCGAGGAGTTGCCGCGGCGACCCCTCGCTGGCCCCGAAATGCCGGTAGTCGAAGACCAGGGCCGCATACCCGGCGTCCACGAATCGCTCGGCGAACGCATCGAGCCGCATCTCCTTCACGGCTCCGAGGCCATGGCCGAGCACCACGATGGGCCGGTCGGAAGCAGTGTCGGTGGTCTCGTCGGCGTCGGGGCGATACAGCCACGCCGCGCAGCGATCCGTCCCCGAAGTGAATCCGACATCCTCACGCGTATGTGTCATGCGGGCAATTATGCGGGTCGACCCGTCACCCAGTGACGGTTCCCACGGCAGAGGGCCACCGCCATCGGCTCACGGCTGCGGCAGCGAGGCCATCCCGCGCAGGTAGCGCCCGGCGACGAACTTCTGCGCCAGTGGTCCGAGTGGGCCGGCCACAGTGGTCAACCGACTGCCCGACCGGGAGAACGCCGCGACGCCGAACACGACTGTGTCGTCGTCTCGGTGCTCGACGGCGAACAATTCCTCGCCCAGCTCCGGATGGCCCGGCAGGGTCCCGTAGGCGAACCCGGCATGGCGCGGCTCGTCGACCACGTAGACCACCCGGGCCGGGGCGTGGATGCGGACGGGCCCGACGCCGATGGCCAGTCGCGCGACAGTGCCCTCGACCACCGTTGCGTCCGTGGTCGCGACGGCGATGCCTGCGCGCAGTTGCACCTGCCAGGTCATGATGGCGCGGGCGCACTGGACGAACCGGTCGTGGCCGGTACCGATCGCGGTCTCGCGTCGCTGGTGGTGGTAGCCCGACGGCATCTCGCCGCGGGTCGCACCGACCTCGAAATAGGTGTAGCCGCTCGCGCGCAGCTGCGACGCCGTGGTCGGATCGAGCGGGGTGACGGCATCGGTGCGCATACCCCCGACGGTAGCGCCGTCACCCGGCCTCGACGATCCCCGCCGCCTGTCCGACCCTGCGGTAGGCGGCGGCCAGCGAGTCGACGGTGTCGTGGGCGTTGAGTCCGCTGGGGTTGGGGACAATCCACAGCGGTGTACCGGCGAGCTGTTCGTCCTGCTCCCCCGTGACGGCCTTGGGTCGACGAAAGGCGGTGCGGTAGGCCGTGATCCCGGCGACCGCGACCACCTTCGGCGCGACGGTACGCACGGTGTCGAGGAGCCGCCGGGTCCCATCCCGCAGTTCGTCCGACGTCAGTTCGTCGGCGCGGGCGGTCGCCCTCGGGGCGAGGTTTGTGATCCCGATGCCCCGCCGCAGCAACATCTCCCGATCGGCGGCGGTGTATCCACCCGACGCATCGATCAGACGGTCGAGGATGCCCGCCCGGTGCAGAGCGGGGTAGAACCGGTTGCCGGGTCGCGCGAAATGCGCGCCTGTGGCCGCCGTCCAGAGGCTCGGGTTGATCCCCACGAACAGCAGTCGACAGTCGTCGCCGATCAGGTCGTCGACCACGGAGTCGCGGTAGGCCGCCAGCTCGGTCTGCGTGAACCTCATCGATGGAGTAGATCAGCTCGTAGACTCCTCCCGATGAGGCAGCAGGCCAGTTTCATCACCTTCGCCACCCCTGACCTCGACGCCGCGCGGGCCTTCTACTGCAGCGGATTGGGGTGGGAACCGCTTCTCGACGTCCCGGGCGAGATCTTGTTCTTCCAGGTCGCGCCCGGACTGCTCCTGGGGTTGTTCGACGCCGACAGCTTCGACTCCGATCTCGCGGGGGCGGGAAACGGGTCGACCGTGTCCGGGGTGACGATCGCCAACAACGTCGACAGCCGCGACGAGGTGATCGCCGTCGTCGATCAGATGACCGCGGCCGGCGCCACCGTCCTCAAGCCTCCTCAGGACGGTGCCTTCGGCGGCATCTTCCACGCCCACGTCGCCGACCCCAACGGCGTGATCTGGGAGATCGCGCACAATCCCGGATGGCGCGTGGAGGCCGACGGAACGGTGGTCTTCGGTTGACCTACAGGTGCGTCAGCACGTTCACGACGGTTCCCGCGCTGTCGCGGTAGAAGAACCGGCGCACGCCCCACTCCTCATCGCTCAGCGGATGCACGATCTCCAGTGACGCGTCGATGGCCGCATGGTATCTCGCATCGACGTCGGACACCTCGATAGACACCGCCGGGTTGCACGGCGCGGTCTGGTCGACGGTCATGAGGCTCAGCTGAACCCGATGGTCCGCGTCGGCGAGGGTCGCGATCCAGCCGTGGTCCATCACCACCTCCAGGCCCAGGACCGCCCGGTGCTCCGCTATCGCGGCGGCCAGATCGGTGACGGTGACGACCGGCATCACACGGGTGACTGTCATGGGCTACAGGATCACAGGTGTGCAGCGGTCACCGCAGCCCAGTAGATGTCGGCGGTGGCGTTGCAGGTGGTCAGCGCGGTCCCGGCGCCGTAGGCGTAGGCGCAGTTGGTCTTGAGGTCGGTGCGCAGGGCCGAATTGCACGCCGTGTAACTGCTACCCGAGGCGTCGGCGCGGTCGTAGCAGAGGTCATGGCGTGCGCACGGACCGCGGAAGTCGGCCGCGAAGTAGCTGTCCGGCGACGACGTGCAGTAGTCGTGGCGGGCCACGGGAGCCAGGTTCGTGTTGTAGACGTAGTTGCTCGGGATGCCGACGAACGCCGCCGCAGAGGTGGACCGCGACTGCACCGAGACAGGCGGTCCGGGGTAGACCTGCGACGCCGCCTGCGCGGCGGGGTCGATCGGGTACTGCTCGGTCGGCGTGGCCGATGCGGTGGCCTGGTCACCAAGAACGGCGATCACCAGCAGGGCGAAGGTCACGACGGCGGCGCGAATTCGATTCATTACCGGAGGTAATCACCTGCCCGTGACGCCGGCTCCCGAATTGGGCGAATTTCGTGTGAATTGCGAAAGACGTGATCGCGTTCGGGAATGACGCCGCGGGCGCACCCCGTTGCAGCGGGGGTGTGCCGCTTCTCGGCATCACCGAACGAAAGGTCGCGATCATGAGTGGAAAAGTGTGGTTCATCACCGGTACGTCCCGCGGATTCGGACGCGAGTGGGCAATCGCCGCACTCGAGCGAGGCGACAAGGTCGCGGCCACCGCGCGTGACACGTCGAAGCTCGACGACCTCGCCGCGAAGTACGGCGACGCACTGCTGCCGATCGAACTCGACGTCACCGATCGCGATGCCGACTTCGCCGCGGTCAAGAAGGCGCACGACACGTTCGGTCGTCTCGACATCGTCATCAACAATGCCGGCTACGGCCTGTTCGGATTCGTCGAAGAGGTCAGCGAGGCCGAGGCGCGCGACCAGTTGGAGACGAACGTCTTCGGCGCCCTGTGGATCACCCAGGCGGCGCTGCCCATCATGCGCGAGCAGCGCAGCGGACACATCCTGCAGGTGTCGTCCATCGGCGGCATCAGCGCGTTCCCGCTGGTCGGTCTCTACCACGCGTCGAAGTGGGCGCTGGAGGGCTTCTCCCAGTCGCTGGCCCAGGAGGTCGAGGACTTCGGCATCCACGTCACGCTCATCGAACCGGGCGGGTTCAGCACCGACTGGAGCGGACCGTCGGCCAAGCACGCGACCGAGCTCGACGCCTACGCCGATGCGCACAAGGCCGCGCAGGAGGGCCGCAAGAAGCGCAGCGGCACGCCGGGCGACCCGACCGCGTCGGCCCGTGCTCTGCTCAAGGTGATCGACGCCGAGAAGCCGCCGCTGCGTGTGTTCTTCGGTGAGGCGCCGCTCGGTATCGCCAAGGCGGACTACGAGAGCCGCATCAAGAACTGGGAGCAGTGGCAGGACGTGGCCCTCGAGGCCCAGGGCTGAGACAGCCCACCGGACGCCTCAGCGCAGGCGGAGTTCGACGACCACCGGCGAGTGATCACTCGCCGGTGGTTCGCCGTTGAGAGGCGGCAACTTCTGCGGTCGCATCGCGTCGAAATGTGCGGACGCGTAGATCCGGTCGCTGTTGGGCGGTGCACCGGCGGTCGCCTCCGACAGCCCCACGTCGGTGCACATCTCGTGCTCGCGGTCGAACTCGGCGGAGCCGTCGCGCACGTTGAAGTCGGCCCCGAGGATCGTCGGTCCGACCCACGTCGGGACGGTGTCGAGGATCGGCGCGACCTGGCGGGCAGGCTCGTCGACGCCGTCGTGTGGCGAGCTGAAATGTCCGGACAGCACCCTGATCCGATTGCCGGTCGGCGTGCAGATCACGGCATCTGTGGCGGCACGCGGCTGGTACTCGGTGCTGGCGGCGAACACGCGAGCGCGACGGCCGAACCACCCCGAGACGATGCCCGACCACATCGCCGCCGCGGAGCGAAAACGTCGAGAGGTCTTGTCGCCGAATGCGTCCGAGATGCGCAGACCTCGCGCGTCGCTGATCGTGATGCCGCTGAAGGTCAGGACTCCCGTGCCCTCCCGACGCCCGTAGACCTTCTCCGCGGCCGGGGTCATGACCGCACCCGTGGGATGCAGGCGCTTGACCAGCTGCCCGAGTGTGTCGGTCATCGTCGAGCGCAACGCGAAGTCGTCGAGCTCCTGCAGCAGGACGATGTCGGCCTCGGCGGCCCGGATCGTCGCCGCCAGATGGTCGAGGGTGCGCGGTGTCGCGAGAAACTTCCCGGGGCCGCCCATGCCCCCGTGCACGTTGTACTCCAGCACCCGCAGGGTCTCGCCGATCACCTCCGGGGTCTCGACGTGGTCGGGGCGGTAGGGGCCCAGGCTCAGCCCGATCATCTGCGACCGGACCATGCCCACCGCGAATCCGGCTGCCGCTCCGAGCAACGCCGCCGCGACGACGCCCGCGGAGGTGAACGCGCCGATCACGGCGCCGATCACGCCGCCCACCAGGAGCCACCACCCGCGATCACGGATCGTCGAGCCGATCAGGTCGATCAATCCCGGACGGTGGTCATCGAGGTCGAGCCTCGGCAGCATCGACCCGCCCGTGAGCGGGAGTCGACGGATGGTGTGGACGGTGACGTCGACGGCGAGGGTCATCGGCGTCAGATCTCGAACTGCACGCGGGCGACCTGCTCGCAGACGTCGACGATCCGTTTCCGGTGCGCGTTGTGCTCCGGGTCGTTGTCGTAGCCGCGGTAGGCGTCGATGTCCTGCCAGTCGTTGGTGATGGCGAAATCCCAGCCACCATCGCGCAGTCCGGCGTCGAGACCGGCGTGATTGGCGAGCAGTCCCGGCAGGGTCAGCGCAGCGATTCCGGCCAGGCCCGCCTCGAGCTCGACGCGGTCGTCCGCTCGTCCGTCGGGACCGCGGTCGCGAAGGCGACCCATCACCACATTGCGAATCATGTCGTCGATCATCCCGCAGTCCGTTTTCAGGGATGGACGACGGTGACCCCTCCGACGCCGGCGCCGGGTTCACCCAGCGCCATCAGCCGTGCCGGCGCATCGTCGAGGTCGACGGCGTCGCGGAGCAGGGCCTGCGGCGCCAGGGTTCCCGCGGCGATCTCGGCGAGCATCGCCGGATAGGTGTGCGCGGCCATACCGTGACTGCCCAGCAGTTGCAGTTCGCGTGCGATGACGAGTCCCATCGGGACGGCCGGTGCGACGTCGTCGCCGAGCAGTCCGACCTGTACGTGGCGTCCGCGGGGTCGCAGGCACGCGATGGACGCCCGCATGGTCGTGGCGGCACCGAACGCGTCGATGGACACGTCCATGTCCCGCAGATCGTCGGCCGACTGTGCGCTACGCGTCGCACCCAGAGACATCGCCAGGTCGCGGCTCACCGGTGACGGGTCGATCGCGACGACCGTCGCGCCGCGGGCGGCCGCGATCATCACCGCCGACAGTCCGACGCCGCCGCAGCCGTGCACGGCGACCGACTCCCCCGCCTGCACGTCCGCCACCTGGGTCACCGCCCGGTAGGCGGTCGCGAAACGACAGCCCAGGCCGGCGGCGGTGTCGAAGTCGACGTCGTCGGGCAACGCCACCAGGTTCACGTCCGCATGGTCGAGTGCGACGCGCTCGGCGAACGAGCCCTGATGGGTGAACCCGGGTTGGGTCTGGCGTTCGCACACCTGCTGATCGCCGCGGCGACATGGTCCGCAGTCGCCGCAGGCGCAGACGAAGGGCACGGTCACGCGCGCACCGATCCCCCACTCGCGGACGTCGGCCCCGACCTCGACGACGGTCCCGGCCAGTTCGTGGCCCGGCACATTCGGCAGCGGGATGTCGGGATCGTGCCCCTGCCAGCCATGCCAGTCGCTGCGACACAGACCGGTCGCGGCCACGGCCACCACCACCCCGTGCGCAGGGCAGGAGGGCTCGGCGATGTCGCGCACCGACATCGCCGCACCGAACGTCTCGTACACCACGGCTCGCACCGACTCATTGTGCTCTGTGTCGCCGACCGACCTGCACGTAGGATTGCCGCGATGTGGATTGGGTGGATCGAGTTCGACTTCCTGTTGGGAGACGTGCACTCGCTGAAAGAGAAACGTTCCCTGGTGCGGCCGATCGTCTCGGAGATGAGCCGAAAGTTCTCCGTCTCGGCCGCGGAGGTCGATCACACCGATCTGCACCGCCGTGCCGGAATCGGCGCGTCGGTCGTCAGCGCCGACCGCGTGCACGTCACCGAGGTGATCGATCGTCTCGAACGGCACGGCGCCAGCCGACCCGAGGTGCACCTGGTCTCGGTGCGTCGACGGATCATCCGCGCGGACGAGGTCTGATCCGGTCGCACGAGGTCAGCCCGCCAGGTGTCCCCACTCGTCGGAGAGCCGGGTCCACGGTCCGGTCGCGACGATCGCACCGTCGACCAGGACGACGACCCGGTCGGCCTGGGCCAGGGCCGCACGCTTGGACGTTGACCCCAGCACCGTGATGCCCCGGTCGCGCAGTGCGGCCCACAGCTCGACCTCGGTGGTGGCATCGAGCGCACTCGAGACGTCATCGGCCAGAAGCAGTTCCGGCTCGATCGCCAGCGCGCGGGCCAGCGCCAGTCGCTGCACCTGACCGCCGGACAGTCGGACACCGCGGTGCCCGACGACCGAGTCGACACCGCCGGCCGCGGCGACATCGGGCTCGAGACGGGCGTCGGCCACCGCACGGTCGATCGGCCGGTCGTGGTCGAGGCGGACGTTGTCGGCGAACGTCCCCGACAGCACCCGGGGAACCTGCGCCACATGCGCGACCTGCCCCGGCCGGAGGAACGTCTGGGCGTCAACGATGTCCGCGTCGTTCCACCGGATGACGCCGGTGTGGCCCACCAGCCCGCACAGGCTCGCGAGGAGGCTGGACTTCCCCGAACCCACCTGGCCGAGGAGCAACACGAGCTCCCCCGCCTCGACCGTGAGGTCGACGCCGGAGACACCGCGGGTGCCGTCGTCGTGCACCGCGGACACGTCGCGCAGTTCGAGGCGCCGCAGCGGGGTGCGCTGGGTCGGGGCCGGGCGAGGCGCCGTCCCGGCCCACAGGTCGACGCCCGGCGGGATGTCCATGAGGTCGGCGCCGCCGGCGAAGCGGCTCGTCGCCTTCTGCCAGGACCGGGTTCCCGGCGCCTCGGTGATGACCGCTCCGGCGACCCGCCCGAAGTAGTCGAAGCCACCGACCGCACCCGACACCAGTAGCGCCGTCGCCAGATCCCAGCCGTCGAGCAGGTAGACCACCCACGCGGCGACGACACCGAGTTGGACCATGACGACCGGCACCCCGATGAGTACCGACTGCACACGGTGTTCACGGACCGCGGCGTCGACGCGTCCGCCGTCGACGCCGCGCAGGTGTGCGTGGACGTCGTCGGTGGCGGCGGCGAGCTTGACGGTGCGCACGCTCTCCAACGACGACACCAGCGACCGCCCGAAGTGGGCGCGGGTGGCCGATGCGGCCGCGGCCGACCGACCCGCGATCGGGCGCCCGACCACCGACGCCGCGGCCGCGGCGATCATGACCGCGAGCAGGATCGCACCGGCCAGGACGCTGCCGCCGAGGACGGCGGCGGTCACGACGACGAACAGTCCGTTGGTGACGTCGATCCACCGGTCGGAGTAGCGCAGGAAACGGTCGGAGTCGAGTACCCGCGACATCACCTCGCCGGGCGGTGTCCGCGGCAACCCGTGTTGCCGGGTCTGCGCCTCGAGCACGGTCATCCGGATCCGCAGCGACGCCGCGCTCCACCACGGCAGGAATCGTCGGATCGCCGCCGCGAGGGTGATCGGGTTGGCCAGCAGGACGATCACCAGGGAGACGGTCAGCGTGACCGGCGTCTCACCGCGCTGCAGGTTCTGCACGACGTGACCCCAGACGTAGCCGGTCAGCGCACCGGTCGCCCCGAGGATCGCGTTCACGGCGAACAACGCACATCCGAGAAGTCCCCACGTCGGGTGGACTCGGATGATGTGGGCGATCCCGCGCGTCAGGCTCGGTCCGTCACCGACATCGACGATCTCGGGCGGCGGGCCTTGACGTCGCACACCGCCGATGGCACCCGCATCGGCGCCGGTCGGTTCCTTGTGCAGTGCGGGCCGTTCGACCGCGTCGGTACCGGCGGCGTCGAGGAGTCTCCGGAACGGTCCGGGTCGGGACTCGAGTTCGGTGCGCGGGCCCTGGTCGATGATGTGGCCGCGTTCGAGCACCGCGACCTGGTCGGCGCGGGTCACGGTGGAGAGCCGGTGCGCGATGAGGATGCCGGTGCGGTCGGCGAGAAGCCGGTCGGCGGCGCGGACCACGCGCGCCTCGGTGAGCGGGTCCATCCGCGCGGTCGCCTCGTCGAGGATCACCACGCGCACGTCGCGGACGAGCAACCGCGCGAACGCGACGAGTTGCTCCTCGCCCGCCGACAACGTCGTCCCGCCGGGTCCGAGAACCGTGTCGAGTCCGTCGGGCAGGCCGTCCACCCACGCGGTGAGGTCCAGTTCGTCGACCGCCCCCTGCAGACGGTTTCGCGGCAACGCCGCGAACAGTGCGATGTTGTCCGCCAGGGTCCCCGCGAGGATCTCGGTCCGTTGGGTCACCACGCCGACCGACGACCGCAGCTGGTGCAGGTCGAGATCGAGGACGTCGACCCCGCCGACGAACAACGACCCGGGCTCGGGATCGACCGCGCGCGAGACCAGCGAAGCGAGCGTCGACTTGCCCGATCCGGTCCGTCCGACGAGCGCGCATGTGCTGCCCGCCGGCACGGTCAGGTCGATGCCGTCGAGGGCGAACACCCCCTCGGCATAGGCGAAGCGCAGGTCACGCAGCACGATGTCGACGGGCCCGTCGGGGATGGGTTGCCCACCAACGGGTTCGGGATCAGTACCCACCAGCTGTCGGAGCCGGATGATCGCACCCATGCCCGCCTGCAGTTCGGGGAGGTGACGTGCGAGTTGGTTGATCTGACCGATGAGGCCGGAGCTGACGAGGAAGAGCGTGACCAGGCTCGCGACGTCGAGGTCGTTGTCGGCCACGAGCGCCACCCCCGCGACGACGACTCCGCCGAGCAGCGCGTGCAGCAGTCCTCCACAACGGATGGCGATGCGCGACTCCACGGCGATGACGGCCCGGAAACGATCCTGGATGGTGCCGGAGATCTCCGCGACCCGACGCAACAGGTACGCCTGGCCCATGCTGGTGCGCATGTCGTCCCGGGCGGCGATGCCCTCCTCCATCGCCGCAGCGTGGTCGGTCCAGGCGATCTCCTCGGCGACCTTGCGGTCCCGCAGTTCACGCAGAAGTGGACGGATCACCAGGATCGCGATCGGCCCCAGGACGGGGAAGATGATCCAGGCCGGCCACCACGTCAGGCCCGCGACGATCCACATCGGCAGCGTCGAGAAGACGGTGCGCATGGCGTCCCACACCTGCAGACGCACCAGCGTCCCGACCTCGTGGGTGTCGTCGTCGACCCGGTCGAGCACCTCCCCGACGGCCTGCTCGGACAACCGTTCCAACGGCTGGTGCAGTGCAGCGGTGAGGAGGTCGTCGCGGAGCCGACCCTCGGCACGGTCGGCGATCGCGGCCCAGACGGTGCGGCCGGCGGTGTCGAGGACGGCGTAGCCGACCAGGCAGGAGGCCAGCAGCGCGATGGCGGCGCCGGTCGGGTTGGCTGCGACGCGACCGATGATCACCGTGCCGATCGACTGCAGGATCGCGGCGATCGCCAACGCGACGAGCGCGACGTACGCCGCCGGTCTGCGCAACCGACGCCAGTCCACGGTCGGCGCGGGCACGACGACAGCGCCCACGCGGGGCGTGGGCGCTGTCGTGGACGGTCGCGATGTCGTGGCGGTCATTGTTAGAAACGCTACGCACCACCACTGACAACGGCACCTGCTTTTTGCCGGGTGCCGCTGTGGCGGGTCAGGCCAGCGAGTTCTGCTTCCAGTTGTTGTGGAACTCGAGGCCGCTGCGCACGAACAGCTGGGTCACGGGGCAGCGACGCTCGACCTCGGAGACGAACGTCGTGAACTGCTCCTCGGTGGCGTCGGTCTCGACGGTGGCATCGACCGAGACCTTCTCGAAGTTGGAGTTGCCCTCCTCGCCCTTGACCAGCACAAGGGTGTCGAGGTCGCCCTGGATGGTGAAGGTGAACTTGCCCAGCGTGATGCCCAGGTCCTTGGCGACCAACGCGGCGGTCACCTGGTTGCACGACGTGAGCGCACCGAGCGCGTAGAACAGCGGGCTCGGCGCCTCGTCCTTGCCACCGAACGCGGGGTAGGCGTCGGTGTGGAACTCGTGCTTGTTGTCACCCTGGGAGACGAGCGTCTGGGCCACTCCGGTGCCCTCCGCCTCGATCACGAACGGGACGACGCTTGCACGGATGGTCGATGTCACAACGGACTCCTCATGTCGATTAGGGATACGTAATCAGTGTCCCGGGTGCAGGGCGGCGACGCACCATTGCGTTCACCCCGATCCGAACCGTGCAGGTCGGAATACCGGCGAGGCGATCGTGGTCAGGGGAAGCTGAGAACGTCGTCGCCCCAGGCCTTCCGCAGGTCGTGGTCGAGGTCGTGCACCGCGCGATCGTTCCGATCGATGACGAGACTCGCGCGGTCGCCGGAGTCGTAGGGCCGCCACACCGGGGCATCCGGCACGCCGTTGGGATCACCGCTCACCGCGAAGTTCAACCACCGACGCTGCATGCGCGCCGACACGGCCTTGCCCGCCGACAGGCCGCCGAGCTTGAACGTGATGTCCTTGCGCCCGCTGACCAGATTGCCGAAGACGTACGGCAGTTCGGTCGCATGGGTCGCGCCGACACGAAGGAGTCGGAACAGCGGCGTCGCCCAGTCGAATCGGTAGAGGAAGACCGGCGCGATCGCACTGTGCCCCTCGGCCAACCAGACCGTGGGCATCCGGAAGCCGATGTCCCGGGCGACCGCCATCCCCTTGCCCTTTTTTCGGACGCCGGCGTATGCCGCGAGGATGTCCGCCTCGTGTGGGATGGCGAGTTCGGGTCGTTCGACCGCGATCTGCGCGAACATCGCCCGGATGGCGTCGGGCGTGATGGGGATGAGCGGCGACTTCATCAGTTTGAACAGTGCCGCCTCGTCCTTGTTGGTGCCGATCAGCAGCGGCACCGGGAGCGCCTTTCCCGCGCGGAACACCTCCAGCGGGTAGTCGGGCACCAGGTCGCGGTCCACGACCGGCGCGAACGCGAGTGTCCCCGGAGCGCTCGTCGGGATGTCGTCGAACAGTCGGAACGTGGCCTTGGCGACGGCGTCGGTGGGCACGCCGCGCAAGCGACCGATGTCGGCGGGCGCGATGCCGATGTCATCGAGGAACATCTCGGCGATGCGGGTGGCGCGCGCACCGTCGTAGACCGACGTCGCGGGCGAGCTCTGCGCGATCGCGCGGTGGAACAACCCCGCCGCCGACGGGACGGTCATGAGGGTGGTGACCATGCCGCCACCGGCGGACTCCCCGAACACGGTGACCTGAGCCGGGTCGCCGCCGAACGCACTGATGTTGTCGCGTACCCACTGCAGGGCCGAGATCACGTCGCGCAGTGCGAGGTTGGAGTCGAAGGGGTGCTCGTCGGTGCCGAAAGCGGACAGGTCGAGGAACCCGAATGCCCCCAACCGGTAGTTCACCGTGACGACGACGACGTCCCCACGCTCGACCATCGCCGCGGCGTCGTAGAGGGGTTGGGTGGTCGATCCGAGGATGTAGGCACCCCCGTGGATCCAGACCATGACCGGCTTGGGGTCGTCGACGGTCGTCGCCGAAGCGGCGGTGACGTTGAGGGTCAGGCAGTCCTCGTCCTTCGTGACATCCGGACCGAGGTCGATGACGGGGATGTCGGGCTGCGGCGCGACGGCACCGAATCGGGTGGCGTCGGCGACGTCGGTCCACGGCTCGGGTGGCACCGGTGCGCGCCAGCGCAGTTCGCCTGTCGGCGGGGCCGCATAGCGGATCCCCTTCCACACACGGGTCCGTCCGTCATCGGTTCCGCGTACCGGTCCGTTGCTGGTGTCGACCACAGCTCGATCCGACGTCATCGGTCCATACTGCCTCCTAAACCTGTGGCGTCCGACGTTGACGACGCCTTAACGTCGGCACGATGACGACCGAACTGCGAACCCATCAAGCCCGGTCGCGCGCGATCGCCGACGAGGAACGGACGGTCGCGTGGATCCGAGCGGTGGTGTTCGGCTTCAACGAACCGGAGTACAGCGACGAGGGCATCGGTCGATGGCTCGGCGCATTCATCGACCAGGACGCGCGGATGCGAGGCGTTCATGACCTGCGGACTGGCGGGCTGCGGGACGACAGGGTGCCGGTGGCGACGCTGGGGAGCTGGGACACGACCGTCAACGTCGGCGGAACCCTGCTGCCCGCGAACGCGATCAGCGACGTCACCACCCGCACCTCGCACCGCAGGCGCGGTCTGCTTCGGCAGATGATGACGGCCGACCTGACCGAGGCAGCCCAACGCGGTATGCCGCTGGCCGCGCTGACGGTCAGCGAGTCGGGCATCTACCGCCGGTTCGGATTCGGTCCCGCGGTGCAGAAAAACCAGATCCGCGTGCGGACCGACGCGTCGTTCCGGGTCACGACACCGTCGACCGGTCGGATCGAGATGGTTGATCGTGGCGTCTATCTCGACCGCGTAAGGGCACTGTTCGACGACTACCACCAGCGCACACCCGGGTCGGTCGACCGTGGCCCGGCTGCAGACGACGTGCTTGCCGGCCTGGACCAGCCGACCGGAAAGCCGCAGCCGGGCTTCAGGTACGCCCTGCACCTCGATGACGACAACCGGTGTGATGGCGCGGTCGCATACAAGCTCCTCGAGGAGGACAGCAGCGCCGAGGTCCGCGACCTCGTCGCACCGAACCCCGCGGTGGGCGTGGCGCTGTGGGATTTCCTCGGCCACTCCGACCTCATCCGGACCATCACTCAGCGCCGCGCCCGGGTAGACGACCCGCTGCGCTACGCCCTGGCCGAACCCGATGTCTACACCGTCGAGAACCGCCGCGACTTCCTGTGGTTGCGCGTGCTCGATGTCGCTGCGGTGCTGACCGCCCGCAGTTACCTGACCGACGGCGAGATCACGCTGAGCGTGCACGACGAGCAGGATTTCGCAGAGGGCACCTACCGACTCGTGGCGAGCAACGGCAGGGGTGAGGTCGAGCGGATCGGCGATGACACCGACATCAATGCTGACGTCACACTGGATGTCGCCGCACTGGGATCGGTCCTGCTCGGCGGAATCGGCGTGCGGACCATTGCGGCCGCCGGGCACATCCGTGGACAGCGCGTCGAGGACTTCGCCCGGCTGATGGTGTGCACCGGCGCCCCCGCGTCCATCACCCCGTTCTGATCGCTGCTCGCTCGAGTTTCGGGTTCACCAACCTGGACGTACGGTTGCCGAAAGAAAATCGACGATCGGGACGGGAGTGTGGGTGCGGTGGTGGCCAGGGTGATGGCTGTGGTGTTCGCGGTGGCTCTGATCTCGACCGGTGTCGCGGCGACAGCCGCAGCCGCCCCGACCCCTCGTGCCGGCAGCGCACTGAACACGAATCTCAGCGGACCGGGCCCCTTCTCGGTGGCGGCGACCGCGCGGGTTGCACCGTGCGTCGGACCGGAGGCGGACGCACAGAACGCGGACGCACGCAGACAGGGGGCGTATACCCCGCTGCAGTGCACGTCGGCGGCGCCGATCGGACGCGGTCCCGACACCGGCGTCGACTTCTACTACCCGACCACCGGTGGTGAGCGACCCCTCGTGGAGTTCGTTCCGGGCAGCCGCGCCAACCCCGGGTACTTCGCGCCGCTCGCACGGCACTGGGCGAGTTACGGATTCGTGGTCGCGGTCTCCTACAAGGGCACTGAGATAGCACCGGAGAGCGGGTTCCTTGGCCTTCGCCGGGCGGTCGCCGAGAACGGCGACCGCACCTCACCTCTGTTCGGCCGGATCGACCTGAAAAAGACTGTGCTGGCCGGGCATTCGTCGGGCGCGACCAAGGCCATCGAGGTGGCCGGGATCGCCAACGCGTCGAACGGTGTTCCGGTGCCGGCGACGTTCACCGTCCCGTCGGCGGTGCGTCTGGTCGGCGTGCTGGCCTTGGCGCCCGACGTCTACACCGTGCCCACCCCGGTGCGGGCGCCCACGCTGATCGCCACCGGCACCGCGGACAAGGCGTCGAACGCCGCCCGGATCCAGCCGCTCGTCTACGGCCCGATCACTGGAGCGTCGGCGTGGTTCGTCGTCGCCAGGGGCGCGCCGCACCTCGATGTGGTCAACCCGCTGAGCAGGTATCCACTGACCGGTGTCGCGGTGCAGTTCCTGCGGTTCGTCACCGGGGATCCCACCGCCTGCCGCAGCTTCGTCGGCCCGTCGTGGACCCTGCCCGGCGACGGCGCGTTCGCACGGGTCGTCCGCAACGCGCCGGCCCGCGCGAGTGGCTGCCCCGCCTGATCTCGACTACGCGAAGCCGACGATCGGCCGTGGCCGGTAGTGCTTCTCGAGGGTCTGCACCTCGTCATCGGTGAGCGTCACCGAGGTGGCGGCGACCGCGTCGTCGATGTGACCGACCTTGCTCGCGCCGATGATCGGTGCGGTGACGATCGGCTTGTTCAGCACCCAGGACAGCGCGATCTGCGCGCGCGGGACACCGTGTGCCTCGGCGATCTCGGTGACGGCCTCGACGGTGCGACGGTCACCGTCGTCGTACAGGGTGGCGCCGAACTTGTCGGTGTCGCTGCGCTTGGTGGTCGTGTCCCAGTCGCGGGTCAGACGACCGCGGGCCAGCGGACTCCACGGGATGACCCCGACACCCTGGTCGGCGCACAGCGGATGCATCTCACGCTCTTCCTCGCGGTAGAGCAGGTTGTAGTGGTCCTGCATCGAGATGAACTTTGTCCAACCATAGGCCTCGGCGGTGTACTGCGCCTTGGAGAACTGCCACGCGTACATCGACGACGCGCCGATGTAGCGGACCTTTCCCGCCTTGACCACGTCGTGCAACGCCTCCATCGTCTCCGCGATCGGGGTCGTGTGGTCCCACCGGTGCGTTTGGTACAGGTCGATGTAGTCGGTGCCGAGTCGCTGCAGGCTGGCGTCGACCTCGGCCATGATCGCCTTGCGCGACAGGCCGACCTCGTATGGCGACGGGCGGCCGTTGTGGAACACCTTGGTGGCGATGACGACGTCGTCGCGGTTGACGAAACTCTTCAGCGCCCGACCGACGATCTCCTCGCTCGACCCGGCGGAGTACGAGTTGGCGGTGTCGAAGAAGTTGATGCCCGCGTCGATCGCGTGCTTGATGATCGGCCGCGAGTCGTCCTCGGTGAGCGTCCACTCGTGCGCTCCGCGATCGGGCTGGCCGAAGGTCATGCAGCCCAGGCAGATCTGCGAGACACGCAGTCCGCTCGACCCCAGGTTCACGTACTCCATCGAAAATTCCCCTCGTCACGGCAGCCGGTGATCGATCCGGCGCACACCAGTCGACGGTAGCGCCGCCGGTGTACGGCGTGACGGTCACATGCCTGCGCGGTCGGCGACACACCAGCACGAAGGGTCTGGTTCGGGTTGACTACAGACGTGAACGGACACTTCTTCGTACTTCGAGGCGACCTCACCCAGTTGAAATGCGACGCCATTCTCGTGCCGTGCGACGGCGCGTGGAATGTGGTCTGGGACCACTGGTCTGCTCTGTTGCAGGAGCACGAATTCGACTTCAGCATGAGCGGGGCCCGTCTGCGGAACGCGACCTCCGCCGATCACTTTTGCGACGTATCGCCCAGCGAAGGACGAACCATACGGCTCGTGATGACAACCTTCGGCACCCGCGGCCATCAATCAGTCGCGAAGAGCGTCGCTGACGCCATCAGATCCCTTGCACAAGATCGCACTTTCCAACCCGGTCGGGTGAAGCCGCTGATCGCGCTGCCATTGGTCGGCACTGGGTTCGGCGGACTACAGCACCGTCGGGGCGAGCTGATCAAGGCGTTGCTGCCCGCTCTCGCCGAGGTCGCAGAGGAGGCGGACGCAGATGTGGCTCTGGTCTTGTTCGACAGCCGCGACCATGCCGCGGTGCAGAGTCAGCGACCAGAAGAGCATTGGGATGGATTCGACCCCGCCCACCTGGAGATCGCAGACAACCTCGGTCGAAGAGCAGCACACAAGGAGCTTTCCCTGTTCCTGGGATCCGGGGTCAGTGTCCCACTCGGACTCCCCGACTGGCGAGGTTTGTTGTCCGAGGTCAGCGGCAGGCAGCCCAAACGATTTTCGCCCACAGAGGCTCCGGAAATCGCGCAGGAGATCGCAGACGAACTGGGCCACGTCGAGTTTCACAAGACAGTTGCCGAGAGGCTGGAGACGATGGGAGTCGCTCCGGCACACCTACTCCTTGCCGGACTCGGCGTACGCCAGGCCGTGACAACAAATTACGACACCGCTTATGAAGCTGCGCTGACCACGACGTTGGGCGTCGATCGTTTCCAAGTTCTGACTCGTGAGCTGGCCGCCCAACCCAAACCCTGGCTTCTGAAAATCCACGGCGATGTCGCCGACCCCGCAACGATTGTCATCACGTCCGACGACTACACAGTTCTCACAGAGCAACGTGGGGCACTGCACGCGGTGGTCGAGTCGTTGTTGATGACCAGCCACCTGATGTTCGTGGGCTACAGCATGGGGGATCCCGATTTCGTCGAGTCGGCCGACCGAGTTCGGACCGTTCGCGAACTGGCGTCACACGAGACGAAGAATGACTTCGCCACCATCCTCGCCCTACATCCCGGTGCAGTCTCCACGCATCCGGACTTTCGCACAGTCGCGATGTCGCCCGGCCAGAACGACAAAGACGCTGCGCGAACCTTGGAGATCTTCCTCGACCGGATCTCGTGGGCCGCGTCGCAACACAGCGACGGATCACACTCCTACTTGCTGGACCCGAACTACGAGGACCTACTCGCTGAAGACCCTGACAACACGCGGCTACGCGACCTGTTGGCCGAGTTGGTGGCCCTCCCAGCCAACGACCCTGCCCGCCGGAGTACCGGGTGGAAATTTGTTCAGAACCTCATCACCGAACTCGGTGGCCCCACACCCCACGAGGCGGGCTGACTGCACAAGGCTTGGTCATGCACTCGGTGTCCAGCCGAGGGCAGGCCCGAGGTGGGTCGCCATGTCGGAGATGATCTGGACGTAGTCGGCCGGTTCGAACGAGAACGGCAGTGCGAAGGCGACTTCCGAGGCGCGTTGGAAGCCGGCGTGGGCGTAGAGCTTCTCGGCGAGTTCGTCGGACGGTCCGACAAGATCGGGCGCGAAGAGCATCTTGCGCGGACCCTGCGGGGTGAGGGTCCGTTCGAAACGCGACTCGGCGTAGTCCTGGTAGCGCCGGATCTGATCGGGCGTCGCGGTGTCGGTGGGGATGACGACCAATCCCTGCGAGACGCGGGCGCGGGCCGGGTCCGGGTGGCTGGCGAGGTAGGCGTCGATTTGCTCGCCCTGGATGGTCGCGAAATCCGCGGAATCACTTCCCTCGCTGGTCACCACCGACGACGTCAGATAGTTCAGCTGCTGCTGCCCGGCCCAGATCGCCGAGCTCAGACCACCGCCGTACCAGACGCGGTCGACGAGACCGGGCGAGTGCGGCTGCACGCGACGGGAGAAGTTCTCGATGCCGACCGTTCCCTCGAAGGGACTGACCGGATCGCCCCGCAGGCAGTGCAGCAACCGCAGGACGCGTTCCTTCGAAAAATCCTCCACGTCATGGGTGTCGGGGTACAGCGCCGCCTTGTAGTCGTCGTACCGCATCGGTGTCCCCACCGAGACGCCTGGGTTGACGCGGCCGTCGGACAGGAGATCCACCGTCGCCAGGTCCTCTGCGAGTCGGAAGGGGTTCTCCAGACCCAGCGGGATGACCGCCGTACCCAGCTCGATCCGACTGGTCTTCATCGCCGCAGCGGCCATCACCGCCACCGGGGAGGAGATCCCGAACTGCAGGTGCCGGTCACGCAGCCACACGCTGTCGAAACCGAGGTCCTCGGCCCGTTGGATCACTTCGATGGTCTCGAGATGCCCCTCGCGCGGCGACGCCTCGTCGAACCGTCCGATGGTCAGGAAGCCGAGCTTGGTCAGCGGCTCACCTCTACGCGGCATGGTTGATCCTCTCTGTCGTCGTCACCCGATCACTCCCACCGCGAGAAATCGGACGCTCGCGCGATCTGATCCGGGGTGATCGACACACCCGTGTAGCGCTCGAATTGCCGGGCGGCCTGCAAGGCGATCACGTCGGCACCGGTGATCACGGGTTTGCGCGCGGCGCGCGCCTCACGGATCAGGGGTGTCTCGGGCGGGAACGCGACGACGTCGAACACGACGTCGGCGGCACGAACGTGTTCGGTGGAGAACGACAGTTCGTCGGCTTCGGGGCCGTTCATACCCACGGGCGTGACGTTGACGATCACGCCGGGACCGGGAGCCGGGTCGTCTGCGACCCACCGGTAGCCGTATTTGTCCGCGAGAGCCGAACCGGCGGCCTCGTTGCGGGCCAGCAAGGTGAGGTCGTCGAAGCCGGCGTGCCGGAACGCCGCGACGACGGCTTTGGCCATCCCACCCGATCCGCGGACCAGCACGGGCAGCGCAGTGTCCAGCTCGTGGTCGTCGATGAGGGTCGCGACCGCCTCGAAGTCGGTGTTCGACGCCGTGAGCCGACCGCCGTCGTTGACGATGGTGTTCACCGACTCGATCGCCGCCGCCGACGGCTCGATGTCGTCGACGAGAGCGATAACCTCCTCCTTGAACGGCATCGACACCGAGCAACCGCGGAACCCGAGAGCCCGTACCCCACGGATCGCGCCCTCGATGTCGTCGGTGGCGAACGCCTTGTAGACGAAATCCAGGCCCAGTTCCTCGTAGAGGAAGTTGTGGAATCGGGTCCCGATGTTCGAGGGCCTGCCCGACAGCGAGATGCACACGGTCGTGTCCTTGTTCAGAATCGGCATACGGGCCATCTTTCCTGTGTCGGATCCTTCACGGGTCGGTGAGTCGCTCGAATCGATCACAAAAGTCGCCGAGCCGTTTGACGGATGCTGCGTTCAACGGAACCATCGGTCGATGCGTCCGTACGATCGGACGACCCCATCTGTCCCCGATGCGACCCGAGAAAATGACCTCACCGTTGCCCGAACCCGTTCCCACCAGCGCCGACACCGACACAAGCGCGATCGAGGTGGCACACGGCACACTCGCCGAGCCGTCCCGGTTGCCACACGTGTCACCGGTGGCCGAGGTCCGACGCGTGGGCGCGACCGCCTTCCAGATCGCACGCGGGGTCACCGAGTTCGCGGTCGGCTACCGACCGTCACAGTCCGTGGCGCCCCGCGCGGCGCGTGAGGTGCGCGATGTCTTCGAGCGCCTCGGGCCTACCTACGTGAAGCTCGGACAGCTCATCGCATCGAGCCCCGGTGTCTTCACCCCGACCCTCTCGCGCGAGTTCGAGACCCTCCTCGACCGGGTCGCACCCGCCGCACCCGAGGTGATCGATGCCGTCCTCACCGCCGCACTCGGCGCCTCCCCGTCGACCGTGTTCGCCGACTTCGACCCGGCGCCCATCGCGTCCGCCTCCATCGCGCAGGTCCATACCGCGACGCTGCACACCGGCGAGCGCGTCGTGGTCAAGGTGCAGCGCCCCGGGATCACAACGCGACTGGCCGCCGATGTCGCCATCCTCGAACGGGTCGCCCAGCTCGTCGAGCTCTCGCCGTACGGCCGCATGCTCAGTGCGTCGGACGTCGTCGACGACTTCGCCACCGGTCTGGCCGCGGAGGTCGATTTCCGCAACGAGGCCCAGGCAATGGACGACTTCGTCGCCGGTCTTGCGGGCACACCTCTGGCCGACCGGGTCCGCGTGCCGAAGGTCCATCACGAGTTCACCACCCGCGAGGTGCTCACGATGGAGTACGTCGACGCGCTGCGCATCGACGACGCCCGCGCAATCCGCGCCGCCGGACATGACGGCACCGACATCGTCCGCACGCTGTTGCTGTCGTTTCTGGAGTCCGCGTTCCACGGCGGCACCTTCCACGGAGACCTCCACGCGGGCAACGTCCTCGTCGACGAGAAAGGTCGACTGGTCCTGATCGACTTCGGCATCGTGGGTCGCTTCGATCCGCGCACCCGACGCATCATGCGGCGCCTCGTCGGAGACCTGTTCCTGCGCAACGACTACGAAGCAGCCGGTCGAGCCCTGTTCACCCTCGGCGCGGTGCGCAAACCCGGTGGCACCCGCGAGGGCGCCAAGGACATGCGTCGATTCACCGCTCCCCTCGCCGGCAAGGACCTCGGCGGGATGTCCTACACCGCGCTCGGCAGCCAGCTCGCCGCGCTGGCCAAGGCGTACGACCTCAAGCTCCCCCGAGAGCTCGTGCTGGTCGGCAAGCAGCTGCTCTACGTCGAGAAGTACATGAAACTGCTTGCCCCGCAATGGCGTGCTCTCACCGACAAGGAGCTGTTCATGTTCATGAAGAACATGCTCAACGAGGACACCCCCACACGCTGACGCAACCCACGACGCCGAGCGTGCCCGGTTCGTGATGTAGGTTCACTCCCGACGTCGGCGTGCTCTGGTCGGAAGTTCGATCGGAGCGCCGTAAGAGGGAATCCGGTGACAGTCCGGAACTGCCCCGCAGCGGTGATCGGGAACGACGCGACAACACGCACTGGCCCTGGGCCGGGAAGCAGTCGCTGGTAGGTGGCATCACACGATGCCGTGCCCGAGAGTCCGAAGACCTGCCGCCGTTGGTCGTGTCGACCGACACGACCGCTCATCGACCTCGTGGGACATGGTCGGTGCGGCGCGTGAGTGACTCATGGCTGCCCGCACCCCTTTTCCGCGTTCGACGGAAAGGGCCCGCGGTGCAGACGCAGCGACGCCGCCTTGCCGTCTTCATGGCGCTCGCTCTGTTCGCGCTGGTCGGCGCATCTGTTCTCGGTCTGGTCGTCGGCAGCGTGCACATCGCCCCGTCGGCGACCCTGCGCTACCTGTGGGCCGAGCTGTCCGGCGGCGTCATCACCGGCGCGGACGCCCCGGACTATCGCATCGTGGTCGATTCACGACTCCCCCGGGTGCTCACGTCCATCGTCGTCGGCGCCGGACTGAGCACGGTCGGCGTGATCGTGCAGGCCGTCGTGCGCAACGCCCTGGCCGACCCCTACATCCTCGGGATCTCCTCGGGTGCGTCGGTCGGCGCCACCGCGGTCGTGCTGTTCGGTGCTCTGGGCGGATTGGGGCTCTACGCACTGCCCTCGGCGGCGTTCCTGGGCGCACTGCTCGCCACCGTCATCGTGTTCATGCTGGCCCGGACCTCATCCGGACTCGAACCACTGCGCCTCGTCCTCATGGGCACCGCACTGGGATACGGCTTCTCGGCCGTCACGACCGTCCTGGTGTTCCTCGCGCCGGCCGGTGACGCGGCCCGCAGCGTGATGTTCTGGTTGCTCGGCAGCCTCGCCGCCGCCAGTTGGCATTCGGTCTGGTTGGTCGGCGTGGTCTCCGTCGTGGGCGTGGTGCTCGCTGTCGCCGTGGCCCGCCACCTCGACGCACTGTCGATGGGCGACGATGTGTCGGCGAGCCTCGGCATCGACGCCGGACGGTTCCGTCTCGGACTGTTCGTGGCGTCGGCGATCATCGTCGGCGTGATCGTCTCGGTTTGCGGCGCAATCGGATTCGTCGGGCTGATCATGCCGCACGTCACCCGGTTGCTGGTCGGCGCCGACCACCGGCGGGTCCTGGTGCTCTGCCCGCTGCTCGGAGCGTTGTTCGTCGTGGTCGCCGACATCATCTCGCGCACCCTGGTCCCGCCCTACGAGCTGCCCATCGGCGCGATCACCGCCGCGGTCGGTGTGCCGACGTTCATCCTGCTGATGCGCAGGCGGACCCGGACGGTGTCGCCATGAGCGGTCCCGACTACCGATCCGCAATTGACTACTCCGAAGTATCGGTGCGCCTGGGCGGCACCCAGATCGTGCACGACCTGACGATGTCGGTGGAGACGGGACGCTTCTTCGGTTTCATCGGACCCAACGGCAGCGGCAAGTCGACGGTGCTGCGATGTCTGTACCGGGCGTTGAAGCCAACGAGCGGCGACGTCACGATCAACGGCCGGCGGGTGGGCGCGAGCTCCCTTCGGGAGAACGCTCGTCAGGTCGCCGCGCTGACACAGTCCTCGACGATGTTCCTCGATTTCACCGTCGCCGAGGTCATCCGCACCGGCCGGCTCCCCCACGTGCGCCTGCTGCAGTCGATGTCGACCGAGGACGAGCTGATCTGCGCCCGCGCGGAGGAGGACGCCGGGGCCACCGATCTACGTCACCGGCTGTTCAGCGAGCTGTCCGGCGGTGAGGCGCAGCGTGTCCTCGTGGCGCGGGCGTTCGCGCAACAGACGCCGATCCTGGTGCTCGACGAGCCGACCAACCACCTCGACGTGAAGCATCAGTACGCCGTGATGCGTGCGGCACGCGACCGTGGTGTCACCGTCATCGCGGCCCTGCACGACCTGAACGTCGCCGCCCAGTTCTGTACCGATCTCGCCGTCGTCTTCGACGGTCGGATCGTGCTGCAGGGCACACCGGCCGAGGTGTTGACCGTCGCCGCCATCGAGAAATGGTTCGGGATCGGCGCTCACGTCGTCCCCCATCCGCGCACTTCAGTTCCTCAGATCATCTTCGACGAAGGGTTCCACCCATGAAGACATCCACATTCGGCGGCGTGGTGTGCGCCGTGGCGGCGGCGTTGGTGATCAGCGGCTGCGGTGCCGAGGTCGAGAACGCCTCGCCGTCGTCCGGTGCGGACGCGAAGGTCGAGGTCTCGAATTGCTCGGGGCCGCTGTCGGTGCCGTCGAATCCGAGCCGTGCGCTGACCAACGACACCGGCATCACCGAGATGATGTTCGCTCTCGGCCTGCAGGATCGGATGGTCGGCTACACCACCTACGAGGGCAAGGACCGCGATCTCGCGACGTCGCCGTGGCGCCAGGAGTTCGAGACCACCCGATCGCTCGGCACCGCGTTCACCCGTGAGGTGATCCAGAATGCCGATCCCGATTTCGTGTTCGCCGGATGGAACTACGGGTTCAAGGAGTCCACCGGCGTGACACCCGACTGGATCCGCGCCATCGGCGCGACGCCGTATCAGCTGACCGAGGCATGTCGGCAGCCCGGCACCACCAAGCGCGGCATCAAGCGTCCACTCGACGCGTTGTACGACGACATCGACAACCTGGGAACGATTTTCGGCGTCCGGGACCGTGCCGCCTCCCTCGTCAAGAGCTATCGCGACGAGGTGTCCGCCGCGTCGGCGAAGGCGCCGGCTGCCGATCGCCGCGCCCGCGTCCTGCTCTTCGACAGCGCCGATCCCGCACCCTTCACCGCCGGTCGCAACGCCGCGCCGGACCAGATCATCTCCGAGGCGGGCGGCACCAATGTGTTCGACGATCTCAACGATTCGTGGACGTCGGTCTCGTGGGAGGCGGCCGCCCAGAACGATCCGCAGGTGATCGTCGTCGTCGACTACGGCGCCGGCCCGGCCAACACCGTCCAGGCGAAGATCGCCCAACTACGAGCCCAGCCACTGATGGCCGGCACCACTGCGGTCCGGGAGGGCAACTTCATCTCGTTCCCGTATGCCGCACTGGTCGAGAGCCCGCGCAACCCAGCCACCATCACCGCGTTGGCGAGTTACCTCCGCGGTAAGGGGTACTGACCGGACGGGGTCAATCGACTATCGCGGTTGCCTCGACCTCCACAAGGACATCGGGCTCGAAGAGGATCGACACCCCGATGAGGGAGGCCGGGGGCATGGGCGACGACAGCCCGATCTCGGTAGCCACCTGTTCGACACCGGCCATGAAGTCCCCCATCTTCTCCGGCGTCCAATCGGTGACGTAGAAGGTGAGCCGAACCACATCGGTGAACGAGGCGCCGGCGCCCGTCAATCCGATCGCGGTGTTGCGGAGCGCCTGCGCCACCTGTCCGGCGAGGTCGCCGGGAGCCACCGGAGTTCCGTCCGAGAGGCGTGCAATCTGCCCGGCGACATGCACATGGCGGGTGCCGGTCGCCACCGCCACGTGGTGGTAAGGAACGGGTTGCGTCATCCCGGTGGGACTCAAGAAAGTCACTGACATGTCTGGTCTCCTCAATTCCTCGAAGTAGGTATGTTCTTGATACCTAGTAGACGCAGGACACTTCAACGAGACCAGGTTTCATGCCGGATACCACCGACCGCAACGAACTCGCGATCAGCGCTCCTCACCGCGAGCTGCTCGATCACGTACTCGACAAATGGTCGCTTCACGTCCTCAACGAGCTCTGCGAACGACCGTGCCGGTTCAACGAGCTGCGTCGGGCCATCCCCGATGTCACGCAGAAGTCCCTGACCGGCACACTGCGGCGCCTCGAGAGAAACGGAATCGTCGAGCGAGTGGTGATCAGCTCGCGTCCCGTCGCCGTGGAGTACCGGATCACACCCTTGGGCAAGACCCTTCGACATCCGGTCGACGTCCTCCTCGAATGGGCGTCTTCTCACATCGACGACATCGAGCGTGCGCGACGGGACTTCGACGCCGAGGCGTGACGCGGACCACGCTCCGCGGAGCGCGGTTCGACAAACTGCCGGTGAAGCTACTTGCCGAACCCCGCGTTGCGCAGTGCGTCGGCCATGGAACCGGTGGGCGCGGGCGTCGGACGGCGGTCGTTGCTCTTGTTCTGAGCGGGCTTGCCGCGACCGGTATCACCGGTGCGCTGCGGCGGCCGACCACCCTGCCTGCGTTCCTGTTTCGGTGCGCCCGGCTTCTTTGCGCCCGGACCGACCTCGTCGTTCAGTCGCAGCGTCAACCCGATGCGCTGGCGGTCGGTGTCCACCTCGAGCACCTTGACCTTGACCACCTGACCGGAGCGCACCACCTCGTGCGGGTCGGAGACGTACTTGTCCGACATCGCTGACACGTGGACCAGACCGTCCTGGTGCACACCCACATCGATGAACGCACCGAACGCCGCGACGTTCGTGACGACACCTTCGAGAACCATGCCGGGCGTGAGGTCGGCAACCTTCTCGACACCGGCCGCGAACGTCGCGGTGGTGAACGCGGGACGCGGGTCGCGACCGGGCTTCTCCAGTTCGGCCAGGATGTCGGTCACCGTCGGGACGCCGAAGCGGTCGTCGGCGAAGTCGACGGGACGCAGCGTGCGCAGCGACCGTGTGTCGCCGATCAACTCGGCGAGTGCGACACCGGAGCGGTCGAGGATCTTGCGGACGATGGGGTAGGCCTCGGGGTGGACCCCCGACGCGTCGAGCGGATCGGCGCCGTCGGTGATCCGCAGGAACCCCGCGCACTGCTCGAACGCCTTGGGCCCCAACCGCGGTACGTCGAGCAGGGCCTTGCGGGTCTGGAAGCGGCCGGTCGCGTCGCGATGGGCGACGATCGATTCCGCGAGCGTCGTCGACACACCGGACACCCGGGCCAGCAGCGGCACCGACGCAGTGTTCAGGTCGACACCCACGGCGTTGACCGCGTCCTCGACGACCGCGTCGAGGCTGCGCGCAAGCGTGCCGGGGTTGACGTCGTGCTGGTACTGGCCGACGCCGATCGACTTCGGCTCGATCTTGACCAGTTCGGCCAGCGGGTCCTGCAGGCGGCGCGCGATCGACACCGCTCCGCGGAGCGTCACGTCGAGCTGCGGGAGTTCGTAGCTGGCGTACTCCGACGCCGAGTACACCGATGCGCCGGCCTCGCTGACCATCGCCTTGGCGGGGGCGGCGCTACCGGACGAGCGGATCTCGGCCAGCAGTTCGGTTGCCAGCGCGTCGGTTTCGCGGGAGGCGGTACCGTTGCCGATCGCGATCAGATCGACACCGTGCCGCGCGACCAGGGCCGCGAGCGTCGCCTTGGCGGTGTCCCACTGCTTCTGGGGCTGGTGGGGGTAGATCGCGCAGGTGTCGAGAACCTTGCCTGTCCCGTCGACGACGGCCACCTTCACACCGGTACGGAAGCCGGGATCGAGACCCAGCGTGGTGCGGGCGCCGGCCGGAGCGGCCAGCAACAAGTCGTTGAGGTTCTGGGCGAACACTGCGACCGCGTCGTCCTCCGCCTGCTTGCGCAGTCGTAGGCGCGCATCGGTCTCCGCGGTCAGGTGCAGCTTCACCTTCCACGCCCAGCGGACGCAGGTCGCCAGCCAGGCCGTCGCGGGACCGGGATGCGACAGGTCGATTCCCAGCGATGCCGCGGCCAGCGCCTGGTAGGCCTCGTCCTCACCGCCGTCGAACGTCAGCGACAGGACATCCTCCTTCTCGCCACGCAGGGCGGCGAGCACTCGGTGCGACGGCATCTTGTGCAGCGGCTCGGAGTAGTCGAAGTAGTCACGGAACTTCTGTCCTGCAGGGGTGTTCACCACCGAGTCCGACTTCGGCGCGGTACGGAGTGCACCGTCGTTCCAGAACTTCTCGCGGGTGGCGCCGACGAGATCGGCGTCCTCGGCCGCACGCTCGATCACGATGAACCGCGCGCCGTCGAGGGCAGCGGCCGCGTCGTCGAATCCCTCGGTCACGAACTCGGCCGCGACAGCCTCGGGTACCAGCGACGGGTCGGCGAGCAGCCGGTCGGCGAGAGGCTCGAGCCCGGCCTCGCGAGCGATCTGCGCCTTCGTGCGGCGCTTGGTCTTGAACGGGAGGTAGATGTCCTCGACGCGGGACTTCGTCTCGGCAGCCTCCAACGCGACCCGCAGGTCGTCGGTCAGCTTGCCCTGCTCCTCGATCGACTTGATGATCGCGGTCCGTCGCTCGTCGAGTTCACGTAGATAACGCAGACGCTCGTCGATGGTGCGGAGCTGCGCGTCGTCGAGACTGCCGGTGACTTCCTTGCGGTAGCGGGCGATGAACGGCACGGTCGAGCCCTCGTCGAGCAGCCGCACCGCCGCCGCGACCTGGTGCTCTCCCACCGCCAGTTCCTCGGCGATGCGGGCGTTCACGGACTTGCGCACAGCACTCGAATTCACCCGCCGGACACTACCTGCCTCCGCTGACCGTGCAGCTGCGGCGCGGGCACGGTGGCGCGACGGCGCCGCCAGTACCCGTAGGTCGCCAACAGTTCCAGCGGTCCCCACAGAACGATCGGTGCGTAGCAGGCCACCATCAGCACGAGGGCTGTCCCGTGTGTGTGCCCGGCGTCGGGACGATGACCCGTCAGAATCTGTGTGGTCATCGAGACGGTGAACAACCACGTGACGGCCAGCCCGCCCAGCGTCGCGACCATGATCACGGGCAGTCGCGGCACTCGACGGTTCATCAGCTCCACGCCCCAACGACTGGCGAGACCGACCGTCAGGAACGAGGTCGCCAGCTGGACGACGCTGAGTCCGAACACGTAGGCGTAGCCGACGAGGTGATCGTCGGCGAGTTCGAACTCACGCAGCTCCGCAGTCCCCGGCATGAGGCCCACGATCATCAACACGCGCCAGACCGCCGACGGAACGGTGACCGCGAACGCTGCCCACGCGACCCACCTCAGCCATCGCGACGCGGGTTTTAGAGCCTCAGTTCTAGTTGGCATGTTCGCAAACTACCCCTAGAGTTTCGTGGGTGGCAAGACCCCAGAAGTTCTCCGTCGACCAGATCCTCGACGCGGCCGGACAGGCGTGCGTCGAGCACTGGCGCGACACGACCATCACCCACGTCGCTGCCATCGTCGGGGCACCAACGGGGTCGATCTATCACCGCTTCTCCTCCCGTGACGCGCTGTTCGGAGCGCTGTGGGTGCGATCGATCAATCGTTTTCACCAGGGCCTGCTGGTCGCGTCGACCATCGACGACCCGCGTGCGGCCATGGCTGCGCTGGCGCGACACATCCCGCAGTTCTGTCGCGACAACCCACACGACGCGAAAGCCATGACCCTGTATCGGCGCGTCGACCTGATCGATCTGGTCCCCGACTCGATGCGCGACGACGTGGCAACGGTCAACGACGCCATCGACGTCGCACTGCGCGACGTCGTGAAGCGGCGATACGGACGTCTGACCGATCGTCGCCACCGGCTCGCGCTGCTCGCGACCCGGCAGGGTCCGTACGGGCTGATCCGGCCACTCGTCGGCGACGAGATACCCCACGAATTCGACACCATCTGCGTCGCGTCGGCGGAGGGAATCCTCGCCCTCGGCGACTGATGACGCTGTGGCGTCCCCCACGTCGACCCGGTGAAGTGTCCGTTTTTCTGGATGATGGTTGGGAACGCGGCGAGAGGGCCGCATGAACACCAGGAGGTCGGCGGCGTTGAGCACCGCGACAGTGACAGCGGCAGGCGAGCACGGATTCACCGGACTGACCGGCTTCGCGGCAGACGTTCTCGAGCGCATGGGCGACGCCGGAATCGGACTGCTGATCTTCCTGGAGACGATCTTCCCGCCGATCCCCAGTGAAGTGGTGTTGCCCTTCGCGGGATACCTGAGCCGCAGCGGGGACCTGTCCTTCGTGGGACTGCTGTTGTGGAGCACCGCGGGCGCCTGGATCGGGGCGCTGGTGCTGTATCTGCTCGGACGGCTGGTCGGGCTCGACCGCACCGTGAACGCCGCCGTCTGGACCCGCATCGTGAGCCGCCGCGACGCCGAACGTGGCGCGCACTGGTTCCAGCGATTCGGGACGTGGTCGGTGTTGCTCGGTCGGATGATCCCCGGGGTGCGATCGATCATCTCGCTGCCCGCCGGCGCCGGGGCGATGAACCTCGCGGTCTTCAGTGCACTGACCATCGCCGGCTCCGCGGTCTGGAACGGCCTGCTGCTCGGTGTCGGGGTCGCGCTGGGGACGCAGCACGAACGTTTCCACGACTATCTCGGCTACTTCGACTACGTCGTCTACACGATTCTCGCCGTCGCCGTGGCCATCCTGGTCGTCCGTCGACGCCGCCATGTTCGCGAGGACGACGCAGCCCCGGTCGAGGAGCAGGTATACCGGTAGGGTGCCTGAACTTCCCGAGGTCGAGAACGCGCGACAGGTCGTCGAGAAAGCGTTGGACCGCACCATCACCGAGATCGACGACCACGACGAATACGAATGCCGCCCGCACCGGCCCGGCGAGATAGCCGACGCTCTCGTCGGGGGGCGACTCACCACGGCGAATCGACGCGGCAAAGCGATGTGGTGCGAGACCGAGACCGCGGACGGCACGCCCGGTCCCTCGCTCGGAGTCCATCTCGGCATGGGTGGTCGCATCATCGTCACCGCCCCGGACGGCGAGAACTCGTCGAACTACGGCGGCGGTAACGCGAAAGTCGGAGTGCGGGAGAAGGACAAGCCGGAGTGGACGCGGTTCTCGATGACCTTCGACGACGGCGGACAGTTGCGACTGTTCGACAAGCGGCGCCTCGGTCGGGTCCGGCTGGAGCCGGACATCGACGCCCTGGGCACCGACGCCGCCGAGATGGATCGCGACGAGTTCCGCACCATGATCGCCGCCAGCGCCGCCCCGCTCAAAGCCAGGCTGCTCGACCAGAACGCGATCTCCGGCATCGGCAACCTGTTGGCCGACGAGGTGCTGTGGCAGTCGGCCATCTCACCGTCGCGACGGGCCAAGACGCTCGACGTCGACGAGGCCGACGAGCTCCGTCGCGTGCTGCGACGGTGCACCCGGGCGGCGATCCGCAAGGGCGGCGTCCACACAGGCGAGATCATCCCGTTCCGGCACGCGGACGCGTCCTGCCCCCGATGCGGCGCGCCGATGAAGCGCGGCACAGTCGGCGGCAGGACCACCTGGTGGTGCTCGAAAGAGCAGTCCTAGCGCGACGACGTCACTTCGCCGACGACGCCGCCGATGTCGAGTCGCTCTTCGATGTCGACGCGCTCTTGGAAGTCGACTCGCTCGTGGATGTCGAATCCGTCTGCGTCGCCGCCGATCCTGAACCTGTCGCAGACGTCGTGGCCGACGACGTCGGCGTCGTCTCCGACGCCGTCACCGGAGCCTGGGACGACTCCACCGGAGCCGTTGACGTCGATTCGGGACTCGTCGACGTCGGCGTGGTCGAGGACCCCGTGCCGGAGGCAGACGAGCCGCTCGACGAGAAGGTCGCCACCGGGGCGACCGGCGTGGTCACACTGGACGCAGGGACCGTGACAGACGTCGTGGCGACCGGCGCGGTCGCGACACCCGTGGACGTGGGGCTCGCGGTGGATCCGACGCTCGTGAGAGATCGTGCGGCCGTCGAGTCGGCCCCGGTCACAGCACCCGAGTTCGAGATCTCCTGAACAGCAGCGGCATTGATCGTCGAGACCTTGTCAGTGCTCGAGGCGGTCTTGTTCGCCGCGTCCAGCTTCGCCTGCGCGTCTGCGAGTGCCTTCTCGATCGCCGCCGCATCTGACGGAGCGGACTTGGCCCACGAGTAGAAGTCGTGGCTACCGAAGTTGTACTGGAAGCGGACCGGCGCGCCGGTCATGACGGCCTGCGCGTTCAACATGGTGGTCGAGATCAGCGATCCCATCTCGATCGCCACGCCTGTCGCGATGGCCACACCCGCCGCGGGGATGCCCAGGAGGCCACCCTGCGCGATGAGCGCCAGCACGGTCTTCAGCGGCGGGACACCGTTCCCGACGGAGATGATGGCGATCTGGCCGTTGGCCTTGAGCTCACCGAGTCGCTTGCTGACATCGTTTGCCGCCCAGGTGTTGCCGGGCATGGTCGGATCGCCCCACATCGCGATTCCGCCGTTGCTGATTCCGGCACGATCGTTCTGGATGTACGGGATCGCCTGATAGCCGAGCGCATTGTCGGTCTGATAGAAGCCGGAGAACGCACGGACCACCGAGAAGACATCGGGATGGTTCAGGGCGAGGATGATGGCCGGTCCCGCTGACATCGAGACACCGACGATGGCGTTGTTCTGCTTCTGAATCGAGAAGTTCTTGTCCAGGTAGTCGGGCAGTTCGGTGCTGAGGAAGTCATCCCACTGCGGCGCCGGAACCTTCTGACCGTTCTGAATGGGGTTGGTCTGCCAGTTGGTCGCCCACTCGCCGGCACCGCCCGCGGGCAGGACCAGGTTGACGCCCGTGCTGTACGCGTCGACCTCACCCACATCCGGGTTGGCCCAGGTGTTGTAGTCGTTGTTCGCCCCGAGACCGTCGAGGAAGTAGATCCCGTTCTCGGTACCACCCGCGGCCTGATCAGACGCACGGACCTCCACGGCGACCTCGCGACCGAGAGAGTTCGAGAAGAACTTGCACGTCTGGATGTTGCGTTGCTGATCGGCAGTGGTGTTCCAGGAACAGTTCTCGCGGAGCTGAGCCGGTGCGACCGCCATCGCCGGTGCCGCCATGCCGAGCGTGACCGCCGCAGCGGTGGCTCCGGACGTCGCCAGAAGAAGCTGCGCTCTGCGCTTCGACGGCGACGACGTGCGTGTCGGTGCTGCGTGCTTGGTCTGGGCGCGATGGCGCCCCTGTGAATTCCCCACCGTGATTCCTTCTCCCTGTGAAAAAAATGTTTTCACTCCCCGGTGTGAACATACAGTTCACGAACCGTCGCCGTCGACTAGGGATCAAGAAACCGGCGTGTCGCCGTGAAACGCCCGAGCTGGAGGGCGACGACGCACAGGGTGTTTGAGATCGGCTGAACGAGTTGAAAGTTCGCCGTGCGGTGAACGGGACTTCGACAGAGCAGGGGTGATCACTGCTGCTTTATGTGTCGGGCTGACAGGATTTGAACCTGCGACCACTTGACCCCCAGTCAAGTGCGCTACCAAGCTGCGCCACAGCCCGTGGCTGCCCCGTGAGGGGCATCGCCGCCCCGTGAGGAGCAGCCTGAACAGGTTATCCGACCGGCCTGCCTTCGTGCCAATCGCCTGGCCTGCGACGCCCGTCAGAGCCGAGCGAGCAGCTCCGCCTTCTTCGCGGCGAACTCGTCGTCGGTGAGGATGCCGCGCTGATGCAGGTCGGCCAGCGACTCGATCGTCGCCAGGATGTCCTCGGAATCGCTCGTCCCGCCCGTGGACGACGCCGGTGCGGAATCCGTCGCCGGCGCCTCCGGAGAGCCGTCACCCTCGACCTCGGGGAGGCTGGACACGTCGAAGGTCCCCAGTTGACTGGTAAAGCGCACCGACCCGGGTCCGACACCCTGCTGCTGGGAGACGCCACCGATGTGGTGTTCCCCGGTGTCGAAAACCGTTGTCACGCCCCCTACCTGGATCGCCAGGCGCCGGGTCGCGGGAAAGATCGCGTACCGCGCATCGTTCTGCCCCCCGAACGAGCTGGGCACACCGAGGTCACCGGGCCACCACCTGGACGACGTCACCCCGACCTGGCTGTCGTCCGGGAACACCGCCGAGGTGGTCACGAGCTCCGACAGCTCCGAGCACAACGCGTCGACGCGGGCCTTGAGCGCGTGGTCGAACATTGCGCCCACCATGGTCATCCCGCCGCGGATCCACTGCCCCGATCCGCCGAGCTCGGGGATCGAGAACTGGGCCATCGTGCCGCCGCCCCGACTGACCGCGAGCAGCATGGCCAGCACGGCGTCGTGCGAGACCTCGTGACGCTGCGCGATGTCGGCGACGGCGCGTTGAACTTCCGGGCTGACCGTTGTTCCCATGGGACGATTCTAGGTGTCGAGCCACTCCCGAGACCGACGCATGGGATTCCGTCTACTTCAGGTCCAGTGCCCTCGCCACCGTGAAGAACAGGTCGGTCTGATCGGTCAGGCCCACCACGTCCGCCGCATTCGGACCGTAAGCCGCGATCCGCAACTGGGATCCGGTGTGGCCCTGGTCGTAGGCGTCGAGGTTGTCCGAGGTGCCGTAGGACACCGTCATCGGAGCGCCGTCCTTGGTGGTCAGCACCCGTGTCAGTCCGGGGTAGATCGCCTCACGCACAGCCTGTTCGGGGAGCTTCGCCTCCTCCGCCGCGGCCGCGACGTCCTCGGCAGTCGTGGTCTCGACGACCTGGCTGCTGTGGGCGTGATCCGCCGTGACGATGACCAGCGTGTCCTTGGACTCCTTCGCGTAGGCGAGCGCCACCTGGGTGGCGTCGTCGAGATCGACGGTCTCCCCGATCTGGCCGCACGGGTTCGCAGCATGGTCCTGCTTGTCGATCGACGCGCCCTCCACCTGGAGGAAGAAGCCCTTGTCGTTGCCCTTGAGCAGGTCGATCGACTTCTTCGTCATGTCGGCGAGCTTGGGGACATCGGCGCCCCGCTCGGGGTTGTCGGTGCACGTCGCGGCCGGCTCCAGGTAGCCACCCTTCGTGGCGACGGGGCCCTGCATGCGCACCGGCATGTTGCCGTCGGCGAAGAGTCCGAGCACAGGTGCGTCCTGGTTTGCCTTGTCGAGTTTGTTCACGTCGTCGGCCGTGCGGACGATGTTGTAGCCACGCTCCTGGGCCTGGACCTCGAGCGTCTTGCCCCGGTAGTCACCGGCCTTGGCGACCTGTTGGAAACTCTCGGCGCCACCACCCATCACGATGTCGGCGCGCGAGGTGAGGATCTGCTCGGAGATGGATCCGAGTCCGCCCTTCTCCAATGCATTGTCCGGGCACTTCGCTTTGGTGTCGTCGGGTCCGTAGCACTTGCGCGCGCTCACGTGCGCGAGCTGCACCGCTGGGGTCGCGTCCTGGATCTCAGCAGTGCTGATGTCGCCGGTCGCCTTGCCGGATTCCTTGGCCTTCTGCAGCAGCGTCTTCTGTGGCGCTCCCTTGATGTCGACCGAGATCGCGCCGTTGTAGGTCTTGGTGCCGGTCGCCCAGGCCGACCCGCTCGCCGCGGAATCGGTGACATAACTGGGCTTACCGTCCTTGCCCACCGAGTAGTGGGTGTACTGCCCGGTGAGCGGCAGCGCGTCGATGCCCGGGAATGCACCTGCGGCGCCCTCGGCGTAGTTGCGCGCCACGGTGATCTCCGAGTCGCCCATTCCGTCACCGATCAGCAGGATGACGTTCTTGGCGCCGGTGCTGCGGATCGAGTCCTCGATGAGCTGACGCCGGTCATCACCCGAGCGGCGGGCACCGCCGTGCTCGGAGATGGAGCCGGTGGCCGCGGGGGTGAGCATCGGCAGCGCCGTGTCCGCCCTATTGTCGCCGTCGTCGGAACCACATGCGGCGACCACCGCTACCATGCACACCGCCGCAGACATCGCCGCGTACCGCTTCGGGTTCGACCGCACTGTTCGTCCTCTTCTCGTCTGTGTCCCGGGCGCCGATGGCCCGCGATGCATAGTGGAGTCCGCATATGAACGGACACTGTCGAGAAGACGACGAAACACCCAACTGCGGCACAAGCCGCGAAGTATCGATACCCGGTTTTACTTGCGGCGCTCGCGCTTTTCGCGGACTCGGACGTTGATCCGCACCGGCGACCCGTCGAACCCGAACTGTTCACGCAGCTTGCGCTCCAGGAAGCGGCGATAACCGGCCTCGAGGAATCCGGTGGTGAACAGCACGAACGTCGGTGGCCGTGTGGCGGCCTGGGTCGCGAACATGACGCGGGGCTGACGACCACCACGCACCGGCGGTGGCGTCGCGGCGATGATGTCCTTGAGCCAGCCGTTGAGCTGACCGGTGGAGATCCGCTTGTCCCACGACTCCAGTGCGCCGTCGAGCGCGGGCACCAGCTTCTGCACCGATCGACCGGTGGCGGCGGAGATGTTGACCCGACGCGCCCACGGCACCCGGGACAGGTCGCGGTCGATCTCCTTGTCGAGACGTTCACGCCGGTCCTCGTCGACGAGGTCCCACTTGTTGAACGCGATGACCAGCGCGCGACCGGCCTCGATCACCGACGTCAGCACACGCTGATCCTGCTCGGTGATCGGCTCGGACGCGTCGATCAGCAGTACGACGACCTCGGAGGCGTCGATGGCCGCCCGGGTGCGCAGCGAGGCGTAGTACTCGTGGCCGCTGGCGGTGTTGACGCGCTTGCGCAGGCCGGCGGTGTCGACGAAGTTCCACAGCCGTCCACCGAGTTCGACGAGTTCGTCGACCGGGTCGACGGTGGTGCCGGCGACGTTGTCGACGACCGCACGATCGGAGTCGGTCAGCTTGTTGAGAAGCGAACTCTTGCCGACATTGGGCTTGCCGACGAGGGCCACGCGGCGCGGCCCGCCGTAGACGTCGGTCTCCCGGGGCGTCTCCGGCAGGATGTCGAGGATCGCGTCGAGCAGATCACCCGCTCCCCGACCATGCGCCGCCGACACCGACCACGGCTGACCGAGACCGAGCGACCACAGTGCAGCCGCCTCCGACTCGACGCGCTCGTCGTCGACCTTGTTGGCCGCGAGCAACACCGGCGTCTTCGACCGGCGCAGGACCTTCGCCACGGCCTCGTCGGTGCTGGTGGCCCCGACAGTGGCGTCGACGACGAGGACCACGGCGTCCGCGGTCTTCATGGCGTGCTCGGCCTGTCGGGCGATCGACTGCTGCATGCCCTTGGCGTCGGGCTCCCAGCCGCCGGTGTCCTGCACCAGGAATCGCCGACCCGACCAGTTGGCCGAGTAGGAGACGCGGTCACGGGTGACGCCAGGGATGTCCTCGACGACGGCCTCGCGGCGGCCGAGGATGCGGTTGACGAGTGTGGACTTGCCGACGTTGGGTCGTCCGACGATCGCGATGGTCGGCATCGGGACCGCGAAGCCCTCGACACCGTCGCCGTCGGGGTCGACGACCTGCCAGTCGCCTTCGTCCGACCAGACGCCGTCGACGACACCGAGATCGATGTCGGTGGGTTCGGTCATGACAACACTCCGATTCGCTGGTTCGACAGTTCGACCAGTCGGTCGATGACCTGGTCGATGTCGAGGTTGCTGGTGTCCACCTCGACCGCGTCGTCGGCCGGACGCAGCGGCGAGTGCTCACGTGTCGAGTCGAGATGGTCGCGGCGCTGCACGTCGGCCAACACCCCGGCGAGGTCGCTGGTGCGACCCTGCGCGAGGTTCTGGTCGTGGCGACGCTCGGCGCGCGCCTCCGCGGTGGCGGTGAGATAGATCTTGAGGGTGGCGTCGGGGAAGACGACCGTCCCGATGTCGCGGCCCTCCACGACGGCGAACTCACCGGCGACGAGTTCGCGCTGCAGCGCGACCATCTTCTCGCGTACCGCCTTGACCGCGGAGACGGCCGACACGGCCTGTGTGACCGCATCGGTGCGGATCTCGTCGGACACGTCCTCTCCGGCGAGGGTGACCGCGTGCGAGGACGGGTCGTTGCTCAGCGTCATCACGACGTCGGCGACGGCGTCGATGATCTCCTGCTCGACGGTGACATCGGCGCCGGCGCGCAGCGCGGCCAACGTGGCTACGCGGTACATCGCACCGGTGTCGAGGTAGCGCGCACCGACACGATCGGCCAGTCGTCGCGAGACGCTCGACTTGCCGGTGCCCGCGGGCCCGTCGATGGTGATGATCGTGGTGTTCGGGGTGGCACTCACATCCCCACCGCCTTGTAGAGCTCGCCGATCTCCTTGCGGCCCAACACCCGAAGGCTGCCGGGACGCTGGTTGCCGAGGTTCACGGTGCCGATCTCGGTGCGCACGAGCCCCAGCACCGGGAAGCCGACGAAGTCCATCATGCGACGCACGATGCGCTTACGGCCTTCGTGCAGTACGAGTTTCACCAGAGTCTGACCCTCGTTGATCTCCAGGACGCTGAACCCGTCGACCTCGGCCGGGCCGTCATCGAGCTCGATGCCCGCCTTCAGTGTGCGGCCGAGACCACGCGGGACGACACCCTTGACGGTCGCCAGGTAGGTCTTGGGCACCTCGTAGGACGGGTGCATCAGGCGGTGCGCGAGCTCGCCGTCGTTGGTCAACAGCAGCAGGCCCTCGGTGTCGGCGTCGAGCCGTCCGACGTGGAACAGGCGCTGGCCGGACATGACGCGCTCGGCCACTATGTCGCCGACGCAGGGACGCCCCTGGTCGTCGGACATGGTCGACTGCCAGCCCTTGGGTTTGTTGAGCACGAGGTACTGCATGTCCTCGTCCATGACGACGCGCGCGCCGTCCACACGGACGACCGCGGTCGCGGGATCGATGCGCATGCCCTGCTCGGTGACGATCTCGCCATCGACGTCGACACGTCCGGCGGCGATCAGTTCCTCGGCACCGCGGCGGGAGGCGACACCGGCCTGTGCGAGGACCTTCTGAAGGCGGACGCCGTCGGCGACATAGTTCGCGCCCTCGCCGTCGACGGGGTCGACGTTCTGGAAGCGGGCGGGTTTGGCGTTGTTGATGCGGGCCTCACCGCGCGCAACGCTGGGACTCGAGGAGCCCTTGCGATGCGTGCGCTTGGGTCCGATGCGCGATCCGGGGGCGGGTCGCCCACTCTTCTCAGCGCTCTTCTTGTTGGTGTTCGATGCAGCGTTCTTGCTGCGATCCGGTCTGCCGTCTCGGCTAGCGGGTGCCATGGTGAATCCAGTTTCTATTCAGGTTTTGATTTCAGTCGTCCAACTCCGCGGTGGCCGCGGAAATTTCCGACGCCCCCGAGTCTGACGGGTGCGAGCCCATCTTGGCGAATCGCGGATCGCTGATGATCTCGTCACCGATCTCGTCGATGACGTCGACATCGGGTAGCAGCGGAGCCAGATCCGGGAGTTCGCTCAGCGACGCCAGACCGAGTCGTTCCAGGAACAGCTCGGTGGTCGCGTAGAGCGTTCCACCGGTCTCCGGGTCGGTCCCCGCCTCGGTGATCAGCCCGCGGGCCAGCAACGTCCGCATGACCCCGTCGACGTTGACGCCACGCACTGCGCTGACCCGGGTGCGGCTGACGGGCTGCCGGTAGGCCACCACCGACAGCGTCTCGAGCGCGGCGCGGGTCAGCTTCGACCGCGCCCCGTCGAGCAGCAGTTTCTCGACGTAGGGCGCGTAGTCGTTGCGGGTGTAGAACCGCCAGCCGTCGCCGGCGAAGCGCAGGTCGATACCGCTCGACCGGGCGCTGAGCTCGGCGTCCATCGCGCGCAGCGCCGCGTCGATCCGCGTGGCCGGCTCCCCCGTCGCCGACGCCAGCTGTTCGGTGGTGACCGGGGAGTCCACCACCAGCAACACCGCCTCGAGGGCCGAGCGCAGTTCGTCGTCGTCGAGTGGGTCGGCGAGTTCATCGGCCGGGTCGACGGCGCGTCCGGGTTCGTCGAACAGACCGTCGGACGCTGTGTCGGAACTCTCGTCGGGCCCGCTCGGCTCCCCGCCGTCGGTCATCTCGTTGTCGGTCATCTCGTTGTCGGTCACCCCGCCGTCGTTCATCCGTAGTCCTCCACGCTGGTCACGCTGATCTCCTCGGTCTCGCGCTCACCGCTCCACATGACGTGCAGCGTCCCGAGCGCCTCGCTCTGCTCGAATTCCACGGCGCGTTGCCGGAACAGGTCGAGCAACGCCAGGAAGCGGGCGACGACCTCCAGGCCGTTGGCGCACTCCGACGCCAGCGTGCCGAAGTCGACCCACTTACCCGCTCCCGCGATCCGCAGGAGCTCGGTCACGCGGATGACCTGCTCGGGCACCGACACCGCGTCCACGTCGTGCAGGTGGGCCAGACCGACGCGAGGAACCGGCTTGGGTGTCATCGCGGCCGCCGCGACCTGCGCGAACTGCCAGGCGTCGACGCCCAGTGTCACCTCGGGCAGCAGCTGCTCGTAGCGCGGCTCCAACGACACCGCCCGCGGATACCGTTGCAGTGCTGCGGCTTCCAACTCGGCGAACAGAGCGGCCACCTGCTTGTAGGCGCGGTACTGCAGCAGCCGGGCGAACAGTAGGTCCCGCGCCTCCAGCAACGCGAGGTCGTCGGCGTCCTCGACCTCACCCGCGGGCAGCAGTCGCGCGGCCTTGAGGTCGAGCAGCGTCGCCGCCACCACCAGGAACTCGGTGGTCTGGTCGAGGCTGACGTCGTCGGTGAGGTTGCGGGTGTAGGCGATGAAGTCGTCGGTGACCAGGTGCAGCGCGACCTCGGTGACGTCGAGGCGGCGGTTGCTGATCAGTTCGAGCAACAGGTCGAACGGGCCCTCGAAGTTGGCGAGGTTGACCTGGAAGCCGACCGGCGCGGCCTGCTCGACGGTGTCGCTCTCGGTCACGACGTGCCGGTGCGGTACAACACCTCACGCGCCAGAGCCCGATACGCCTTGGCGCCACCGGATTTCGGAGCCCACGACGTGATCGGTTCGCCGGCGACACTGGTCTCCGGGAAACGTACGGTGCGTGCGATGACGGTGTCGTAGACCGCGTCGCCGAACACCTCGACCACCCGGTTCATCACCTCACGGGAATGCAGGGTGCGGGCGTCGAACATCGTCATGAGGATGCCGCCGAGGTGCAGCCTCGGGTTGAGCCGGTCGCGCACCTTGTCGATGGTGTCGTTGAGCAACGCCAGCCCGCGCAGCGCGAAGTACTCCGACTCCATGGGGATCAGCACGGTGTCGGCGCACGCGAGGGCGTTGACGGTCAGCAGTCCCAGCGACGGCTGGCAGTCGATGAGCACGTAGTCGTAGCGGTCGAGGATCGGGTGCAGCGCACGGGCCAGGGTGTGTTCGCGACCGACTTCGTTGACGAGTTGGATCTCGGCGGCCGAGAGGTCGATGTTGCTGGGCAGCAGGTCCAGGCCGTCGACCCGGGTCGAGTGCAGCACCTCGTCCACCGACACCTGTGGTGGGACCAGGACGTTGTGCACGGTCAGCTCGAGTTCGTGGTGCGGGACACCCAAGCCCGCCGACAGCGCACCCTGTGGATCCAGATCGACGAGCAGCACGCGCCGTCCGTACTCGGCCAGCGCGGCACCGAGATTGATCGTCGACGTCGTCTTGCCGACGCCGCCCTTCTGGTTGCAGACCGCGATGACGATGGCCGGACCGTGCTTGTCCACCGGCTTCGGCTCGGGCACCTCACGCGTCTGCCGACCCGTCGGACCCAGCCCCTCGGCGTCCGCGGCCGAGACGTCCGACTCGGCCGGGCCGCGCGACGGCGTGTCGATGGTCAGGCTGTACTGGGCGTCGTGCGGGTCTGCATCGCGAACGGGGGCACCCGGAACCGGTGGCTGCGGTGCGCTCACGTCGTCGATGCTCCCGTCGTACGTGGTGGGGATGGAATGCAGATCAGCCTAGTGCGTCGGCGGCGCGTTGCCGTGACGCATCGCCGTCAGCGCGCACGGGGATGGGCCGTGGCGTACACCTCACGCATCGCCGACACCGTGACCAGCGTGTACACCTGCGTCGTGGTCACCGAGGCGTGTCCCAGCAACTCCTGCACGACGCGGACATCGGCCCCTCCGTCGAGCAGGTGGGTGGCGAAGCTGTGGCGCAGCGTGTGTGGGGACACCGACTTGTCGAGGCCGGCGCGTCCGGCCGAGTCGACGAGCACCTGCCAGGCGCTCTGCCGCGACAGGCGCCCGCCGCGGGAGTTCAGGAACATCGCCGGGTTGAACTTCGACACCAGCGCCGGCCGGCCGCGGACCAGGTAGGCCTCGATCGCCGCGATCGCCGGCCCACCCACGGGGACCATCCGCTCCTTGCCGCCCTTGCCGCGCAGCAGGATCGCGCCGGTCTCGGCGACGAAGTCCTCGATGTCGAGTGAGACCGCCTCGGAGATGCGTGCGCCACAGCTGTAGAGCAACTCCATCAGGGCACGGTCACGCAGGCTGCGCGGTGTCTCCGACGGTCCGCTGCCGCCGGAGGCCTCGAGGATCGCGACGACCTCGTCGATCGCGAGTGACTTCGGCAGCCGACGAGCCGGCTTCGGGGGTCGGACGGCGTGCGCCGGGTCGGTGGCCGTCATCCCCTCGGCGAGGGCGAACTTGTGCAGACCCCTCGTCGCGACCAGGGTGCGCGCGACCGAACTGTCGGCCAGCGGCACCTCGTCCCGGTCGGGATCGCCGCGCCGCAGGGCGACGAGGAACTCGCGCACGTCCTCCTCGGTCACCTCGGCGAGATCGGTGATCGACCGCGACGTCAGGTAGTGCTCGTACCGGGTCAGGTCCCGGCCGTAGGAGCTCAGCGTGTTCTTCGCGGCACCCCGTTCGACGGCGAGATGGTCGAGATACCGGTGGATCTGGCTCTCGAGCTCTCCGCCTGCGCCCGACGTCACGCGCCGCCGGAGTCCCGGCGCGCGTGTCGCTGATCGAGGGCGGTGGGCTGATCGACCCACTCCGAGTCGGGGCCGCGCAGGTCCGCACCGGTGCGCTCGGTGTGGGCCAGCGCCAGGATCCCGGCGACACTGGTGACGTTGACGATCTCGCCGGAGAACACCATCGCGACCGCGTCGTCGAGGGGGATCCAGTCGATGGCCATGTCGGCCTCTTCGTCGTGCGCCTCGGGGCGGTCGACGTCGCGCAGATCGGTCGCACGGAACACGCGCAGCGCCTCGTCGGTGAACCCGGGCGAGGTGGCGACGTCGACGAGGGTCGCCCAGGTGTCGGCCTCGACGCCGACCTCCTCGACGAGCTCGCGCTGCGCGGCCTGCAGCGGCGACTCGTCTCCGCCGGAATCCATCAGTCCCGCAGGCAGTTCGCGCAGTCGGCGCCCGACCGGGTGCCGGTACTGGGTCACCGTGGCGATGGCACCGGAGTCGTCGAGCGCCACGATCGCCACCGCGCCGTGGTGCTCGACGACCTCGCGCTTGGCCGAGCCGTCGCCGGGCATGGTGACCTCGTCGACCCGCAGTGCCAGGATCGCGCCGTCGTAGACGGTCCGCGAATCCGTCACCGCGAACTCGTGACGCCCGGTGGTGTCGTCGGATGCGCTCACACGCCGGCCTCCGTGGCCCCGGGCTCGACGACGGGTGCGGTGACCACGCGCTCGTCACCGTGGACGTCGACCTCGAGCCGCTCGGCGGCCTTGTACCGCAGCGCCGCGGCGACGAACGCGATGAACAGCGGGTGCGGTCGGGTGGGCCTGCTCTTGAGTTCGGGATGTGCCTGAGTCGCCACCAGGAAGGGGTGGATCTCCTTGGGGTACTCCACGAACTCGACCAGGTGGCCGTCCGGCGAGGTCCCGGAGAACACCAGTCCGGTGCTCGCGACCTGCTCACGGTAGGTGTTGTTGACCTCGTAGCGGTGTCGGTGTCGCTCGGACACCTCGGTCGCGCCGTAGGCGCTGGCCACGATCGATCCGCGCTGCAGCACAGCGGGATACGCGCCAAGGCGCATGGTGCCACCCAGGTCGGCCTCGCCTGCGACGGCGAGCTCCTGATCGGCCATGGTGGAGATCACCGGGTACGGGGTCTCCGGGTCGAACTCGGCCGAGCTCGCGTCGTCGAGTCCCGCCGCGCGCGCGGCCTCGATGACGATGCACTGCAGTCCGAGGCAGAGTCCGAGCAGCGGGATGCCGCGGCGGCGGGCGTACCGCACGGCGCCGACCTTGCCCTCGATACCGCGGATGCCGAAGCCGCCGGGGATGAGGATCGCGTCGACGTCGCCGAGATGTCTCTGCGCACCCAGGTCGGTGGCGCACTCGTCGGACTGGACCCATCGGATCTCGACCTTGGCCCGAGCGGCGAACCCACCGGCCCGGATCGCCTCGGTCACCGACAGATATGCGTCGGGCAGGTCGACGTACTTGCCCACCAGCGCGACGGTCACCGATTCACGCGGCTCGTGGACGCGCTTGAGCAGTTCGCCCCACACGGTCCAGTCCACGTCGCGGAACGGCAGTCCGAGCTTGCGGACGACGTAGGTGTCGAGCTGCTCGTTGTGCAGCACCTTGGGGATGTCGTAGATCGACGGTGCGTCCGGGGTGGAGATGACACCCTCGATGTCGACGTCGCACATCAGCGCGATCTTGTTCTTCAGCGACTCCGGGACATCACGGTCACACCGCAGGATCAGCGCGTCGGGCTGGATACCGATGTTGCGCAGCGCGGCCACCGAGTGCTGGGTCGGCTTGGTCTTCAGCTCGCCCGACGGCGCGAGGTACGGGACCAGCGACACGTGGAGGAAGAAGACGTTGTCGCGACCGACGTCGTGGCGGATCTGCCGCGCCGCCTCGATGAACGGCTGCGACTCGATGTCGCCGACGGTGCCGCCGATCTCTGTGATCACCAGATCGGGCTCGTTGCCATCGGCATCGGCCGCACGCATCGCGAGGATGCGGTTCTTGATCTCGTCGGTGATGTGCGGGATGACCTGGACGGTGTCGCCGAGGTACTCGCCGCGTCGTTCCTTGGCGATGACGGTCGAATAGACCTGTCCGGTGGTCACATTCGCCGATTGCGACAGGTTCCGGTCGAGGAATCGTTCGTAGTGACCGACGTCGAGGTCGGTCTCGGCCCCGTCCTCGGTGACGAAGACCTCACCGTGCTGGAACGGGTTCATCGTTCCCGGATCCACGTTGAGGTAGGGGTCGAGCTTCTGCATGGTCACCCGCAGACCGCGAGCGGTCAGCAGTTGTCCGAGGCTGGAAGCCGTGAGTCCTTTGCCGAGCGACGACGCGACGCCGCCGGTGACAAAGATGTGTTTGGTGCCCGAATGAGCATGACGCAGTGGTCGCAAGGCTTCTCCCGATTGGCCGGAGCAGGTCATCTGACCTGCTCGCCTACGGGATTCAACCGTAACACCTCTCGGGGTGTTCGGGCGTCAGGTGGTCGGTGCGATCGCGCTCGCGCCGGGTCCGGTACCGAATGCGCCGACCCGGCTGCGGGCCGCGTTCGCCAGCGCGAGGGCCGTCACGATGCGTCCGGTGCTGGCCTCGACGTCGTCGACCGACGACACACCGCGCGACAGCGAGGCGTCCGAACGCAACACCGCGATGGGTGAGCCGCCCTCGGCCGACCCCGTCCGACCGGCGAGTACCGTCCCGGATCCGCGTGCGCCGAGCGCAGCGGCGAACCGGGCGATCACCTGCCCACGCGCTCCGGCGTCGTCGGCGAACTTGTCGCCGGTGATGACCACCGCGAGTTGTGCGGGGCCCACGGCATTGTCGACGTAGGTGATGAACCCACCCTGTCGCAGCGCCGCGAGTCCGGACCCGATGTCGGAGTCCGACGCCGGCGCGGCGTCGCCCTTGCGCTGCAACAGCGCGCCGAGCAGATCCCCGACACGACCGCCGGAGTCGGTGAGCTCGGGTCGCAGTGTCGTGCCTGCCGGGATGCTCTGGTCGACGATGCTGGTCAGTTTCTCCGCCGAGCCGTCGCCGATGAGCGCATCGGTGAGCCCGACCTGACCGGCGAACCGTGCGCCGGACTGGTTGAGCACCTGTTTGACGCCCGAGATGTCACCCTCACTCGCGCCGGGCACGGTGACCAGCAGCACCGATCGGTTGGCCAGCAGCCCGTCGAGGAGTCGGGGCGCCACCGCGGTGTTGAACGCATCGGCGGCGTTCACCTGCCCGCTGAGGGCGTCGTTCTCCGAACGCAGTCCGGAGACCGTCGAGTCGTCGTTCGACGACCCGACACGGTCACCGAGGAAGCCCGATCCGAGGGCGAGGCCCACGGCGAGCGCGAGGAACACCGCGATCAGCGAGATCGCGTGTTGGCGGAGAGAGATCACGTGCTATCGGTTCCAGACGTCCCTGGCCCACGAGTAGACCCGATCCCACTCGGCCAGGATCCAGTCCACGATCTCGCCACCGGTGTTCGACGCGACCACCGCGACGATGACCGCGGCCAGGGCGGCGAGGATGAGCAGCGCGATGGCGGCACCCGACACGCGGCTGCGGTACAGCGTGGCAACAGCTTTCGCGTCCACGAGCTTCGGACCGACCTTCAGGCGGGTCAGGAACGTCGACGGGTTGCTCTCCCGGCGGCTGCGATCGAAGAAGTCGTCGAGAGTGGCCGAGGTGCCGACCGTGACGATCAGCGAGGCGCCGTGGAAGTCGGCGAGCAGCAGTGCGAGGTCGGACGCCGAGCCGGCGGCCGGGAAGGTCATCGCGCCGACACCGAGGTCCTGGATGCGCTCGAGTCCGGTGGCGTGGCCGTCCGGGTCGGCCGGGAGGACGACCTGCGCACCGCATTTGAGCGTCGCGGCGCGGATGCCCTCCGGGTCGCCGACGATCAGGTCGGGTCGGTAGCCGGCGCGCATCAGGGCGTCCGCACCGCCGTCGACACCGATCATGACCGGCGCGTACTCCTTGATGAACGGCTTGAGCTTCTTGAGGTCGATCTCGTGCTCGGGTCCGTCGGCGACGACCACCACGTGGCGGTTCTTCAGCGTGACCTCGACCTCGGGCACACCGACACCGTCGATCAGCAGTGGCGACTCGCTGCGGATGAACTCGATGGTGTTGCCGGAGAACGCCTCGAGGTGATCGACCAGACCGGACTTGGCCTCGATCATCATCGAGGCGACCTCGCGCTCACCGATCTCGGTGCCGCGTGCCAGCCGGTTGTGACCGACGTAGACCTCGCCGTCGTCGATGCGGATCTTGGCGCCGTCCTTGATGCGGCGGAAGACCTCCGGGCCGGCGTCGTCGATCAGGGTGATGCCCGACGCGACCAGCACCTCGGGACCGAGGTTCGGGTAGCGACCCGAGATCGACGGCGAGGCGTTGATCACCGCGGTGACGTCGGCCTCGACGAGACGGTCGGCGATGACCCGGTCGAGATCGAGTTCGTCGAGGATCACGATGTCCCCGTGTCCCACCCGTTCGAGCAGACGGGCGGTGTTCTTGTCGACCCTGGCGATTCCACTGAATCCAGGCAGGGTGTCGTCGGTGCGGGACAGCAACGCTGGCATCTTCATGCCGCTCATGATTGCTCCGGCCGCGCCGACGGACGCGGAGGCGCGCCGTAACATTTGCCACTTTTGTCACACGAGTAACACCAGTTACGCGGTCGCCTTCTCGCTTTCCGCGGTGGCCAGCAGTTCCTCGGCGTGGGCGCGGCCGGTGTCGGAGTCGCCCAGACCGGCGAGCATCCGGGCCAGTTCGGCGATCCGGCCGTCATGATCGAGCGTGGTCACCGAGCTGGTCACCGAACTCGCGCGGGTGCTCTTACCGATGAGCAGGTGGTTGTCGGCGAAGGCCGCCACCTGAGGCAGGTGCGTGACGACGATGACCTGATGGCTGCGGGCCAGAGCGGCGAGTCGCTTGCCGATCTCGACCGCGGCCCGACCACCCACACCGGCGTCGACCTCGTCGAACACCATGGTCGATCCCCCACCGGGTCCGGCGAGGACCACCTCGAGGGCCAACATGACGCGCGACAGTTCGCCGCCGGACGCGGATTTGGTGATCGCCAGCGGTACAGCACCCGAGTGCGCGGCGAGGGTGAACTCGACGCGATCGACTCCGCCGGATCCGGCGTGCAGCCGGGCGCCGTCGACGACCAGACTCCGGGGGTCGGACTCCCCCGACTCGTCCGGCACCACCGCGACACCGAGTTTGGCGTCCTTCATGGCGAGGCCGGCGAGTTCCTTGGTCACCTTCGTCGCCAGCGACCCCGCCGCCTTCGTCCGTGCCGCGGTCAGCGCACTCGCCGCGGAAACCAGCGCATCGGTGGCCTCGGTCGCCGCGACCTCGAGCGCCTCGATCGAGACCGACGAGTCGTCGATCTCGGCGAGTCGACGCGTCGCGTCGTCGCGCCAGGCGATGACGCCGTCGATGTCGGGGGCGTACTTGCGGATCAGGTTCTTCAACTCGGCCTGACGGGCCAGGACCTTCTCGAGCTCCGAGGCGTCGGCGGGCAGACCGTTGAGGAACGATCCGAGTTCCTCGCCGATGTCGCCTACGAGGGACAACGCCTCCTCGACCCGCGGCCGCAGCTCACGCAGCGTGGGTTCCGACGTCGTCTCCAGCAGGTTGCGGACCTGACCGAGGGAGTCGAGCGCCGACCCCGCGTCGGTGTCGGTGTCGGCCATGTCGGCCTGCCCGGTCAGGGCTACGTGGGCGCCGACCGCGACCGAACGGACCGCCTCCAGATCGCCGAGTCGGTTGACCGTGGCCGCGAGCTCCGCGTCCTCACCGGGGGTCGGTTCCACGGCACCGATCTCGTCGAGCGCGTAGCGCAGCCGGTCGGCCTCCTGGGCCAGCTGCCGCGAGTTGGCTCGACGCAGTTCGAGCTGGTCGACGGCCTGGGTCCACGCCTCGCGTGCGCGGCTGTACTCGGCGAACGTCTTCGCGACGGGTTTGCCGCCGAAACGGTCGAGGGCGTCGCGCTGGTGTTCGGGTTTGAGCAATCGCAGCTGGTCGTTCTGACCGTGGATGGTGAGAAGGCTGGTCGTGAACTGCCCGAGCACACCGACCGGCACCGAGCGACCACCGAGGTGGGCCCGCGACCGGCCGTCCGAACCGACCGAGCGAGCGGCGATGACGGTGTCGTCGTCGTCGCGTTGCGCGCCGGCGGAGTCGAGGATCTCGGCCACGCCGGTGTCGGACGGGTCGAGTCGGAAACGCCCTTCGACCATGGCGCGGTCGGTACCCGCGCGCACCCGGTCGCCGTCGCCACGCACACCGGAGAGCAGGTGCAGGCTGGTGACCACCATCGTCTTGCCTGCACCGGTCTCGCCGGTGAGCACGGTGAACCCGTCGTGGAACTCCGCGGCGGCGTCCTCGATCACGCCCAGCCCGCTGATCGCTATCTCTTCGAGCACGTCACACCTGCCTACCCCGCCACCCGGTGACGGGGAGATCGAATTTCGTCACCAACCGGTCGGCGAACGGATCGGAGTCGATCCGGACCCACCGCACCGGTTGCTTTCCACGAACCGCCTCGACCCGGGCCCCCGCGGGGACCTGCAGCGTCCGACGTCCGTCGCACGCGACTATGGCATGCTGCCCCGACCGTTCGACCTCGATGGCGATGACGGAATTGGGACTTGTCACCAGGGGGCGGGTGAACAATGCGTGCGCGTTGGACGGGACGACGAGGATTGCCTCGAGGTCCGGCCACATCACCGGACCGCCCGCGGAGAACGCGTACGCGGTGGATCCGGTGGGGGTCGAGATGAGCATGCCGTCGGCTCCGAACGCCGCGACCGGCCGACCGTCGACCTCGGCCACCATCTCCAACACACCCTGACTGCGGGGGTTCTGGATGCTCGCCTCGTTGAGCGCCCAGCTGCGATCGAGCACGGTGCCGTCGAGGGTGATCGCGATGTCGAGGGTCATACGGTCCTCGACCCGGTAGTCGCCGGAGATGAGCTGTTCCATGACGGCGTCGACCCGTTCGGCCTCGGCCTCGGCCAGGAACCCGATCCGTCCCAGGTTGATCCCGAGCACGGGAACCGCAGTGGGATAGGCGAGCTCGGCGGCCCGCAGGAACGTCCCGTCACCACCGAGGACGATCACGACCTCGCATCCGGCCGCCGAATCCTCGTCGCCGGAGGTGATCGCGACGTCGGCCCCCATGCTGCGCAGCTCGACCGGGTCGACGGGATGGATGTTGGGCACCCCGGATCCGGATCCGGGGTGGGCACCGCGCATGTCGTGATCGACGATACGCAGGCCGATGCCGGCGTCGCCGCAGTGTCGGGCGATCGCGGCCAGGGTGTCGGTGACGATCTCCCGCCCCGTGTGAGCGACCACCAGGAACTCACGGTCCTGTGTCACTGTGCACCCGCGCAGCTCATTGAGGCCCCTTCTCGATTGCTGTCGTTATCGCAGCGAGCGTCTCGTCGTCGAGCTCACTGCTGCGGTCGGCGTGCTCGTCCGGGACACCGCCGAGCAGGATGTCCTCTGCTTCTACGTCGGGAACCGAAACGGTTCCCTCCTTGCGCAGCCACAAGAAGTATTCAACATTTCCCGACGGGCCCGGCAGCGGGCTGGCCACCACCCCCATCGTGCGTAGTCCCAGTGCCTGTGCACGGGCCGCCACCGCGCTGACCGCCCCGGCCCGCAGCGCCGGATCGCGGACCACGCCGCCGGTCCCCACGCGTTCCTTCCCCACCTCGAACTGGGGTTTGACCATCGGCAGCAGATCGCCGCCGGGCGCGATGCACCGCGCGAAGGCGGGCAGGACCAGACGCAACGAGATGAACGACAGGTCCGCGACGATCAGCTCGACCGGGCCACCGATGTCGTCGGCGGTGAGGTGGCGGACGTTGACGCGATCGCGGACATCGACCCGTTCGTCGGACTGCAGCCGCCACACCAGCTGTCCGTAGCCGACATCGGCGGCGACCACCTGCGCCGCACCACGTCGCAGCAGGACGTCGGTGAAACCTCCGGTGGACGCGCCGGCGTCCAGACAGCGTCGTCCCTCGACCCGCACTCCGCCCGATCCCGAGGCATCGGGGGCGAACGCGTCGAGCGCACCGATGATCTTGTGCGCACCGCGCGACGCCCATTTCTCGGTGTCGTTGTCGGTCAACAGGATCGGGGTGTCGCGGGAGACGTTGGTGGCCGGCTTGGAGGCCCGCACACCGTTGACGCTGACCTGTCCGTCGGTGATCAGATCACGGGCCTGCTCACGCGAGCGCGCCAGACCGCGACGGACGAGCTCGGCGTCGAGACGGGCCCGGGGTGCCACTACCGCTCACACACGGTCGAGTTGCTCCAGGGTCGCGGTGAGCACGTCGTGCGCGCGTTCGAGGAGCTCGGCCTGCGTGTCCAACGTCGACAGGTCGGCGCCCGGTTCGGTGTCACCGCCGAGATCGTGGCGGTCCTGCGCCGCACGTCGCACCTCGTCGACCTGCGCGGTGTACTCGCGCACATCCCGCTGGATCTGCGACGGATCGATGGCGGAGCGCTCGACGACCGGCGACGGAGTCGGCGGTCCGGGCCTCGGGCCCGGGATCGGTTGGTTCATCGAGACCCAACGCTATCGGAGTCCAGCCCGTACCGGCGCAGCGCCGCAGAGGCGGTGTCGTCGGTCGCGGTGAACGAGATGTCGCCGGGTTCGCGGTCGGCGAGGGTGTCGGATCCCCAGGCCGCGCTCAACAGTGCGGGCAGCAGGGAGTCGGCGTCGGCGCCGTCGGTCGATCCGACGGTGATCGGTGACGCGGACACGTCCACCGTCCACCCGGAGGCGGACGCGATCGCACTGGCGGAGACCGGGGCGCGCAGCGCGGCCAGGTCGGGCGCGATGTGGGTCGGACGGTGATCGGGGGCGGCGCACATGGCGTCGGCCACGGTCGCCACACCGGTCAGCACGAGCAGGCTGTCGGCGCCGATGGTGTTGGCGCCGGCGATGTCGGTGTCGAGACGGTCGCCGATCACCAATGGATGCGACGCACCGCTGCGGTCGAGCGCGTCGCGCATCAGCGGGGCGGCCGGCTTCCCGGCGACGAGCGGGGTCTTCTGTGTCGCGTTGGCGACGGCGGCGACCATCGATCCGTTGCCCAGCATGAATCCCCGCTCGGACGGCAGCGTCGGGTCGATGTTGCAGGCGATCCACAGGGCGCCGGCGTTGATCGCCAGGACGGCCTCGGACAGTTGCGCCCACCCGGTCTCGGTCGAATGTCCCTGCACCACCGCGGCGGGTCGGTCGTCGGCGCTGCGGGTCACACCGATCCCCACCTCCCGGATCTCCTGTGCGAGGCCGTCGGTGCCGATGACCAGTGCTCGCGAGCCGGGCTCGAGGTGTTCGGCGAGCAACCGGGCGGCGGTCTGCGCACTGGTGACCACCTGATCGGCGTCGGCGTCGAAACCGAGGTCGGTGAGATGTTCGGCGACCTCGGGGGCCCGGCGACTGGCGTTGTTCGTGACGAAGTAGATCGGCTGGGTGGCCGCGCCCAAGGCGTCGGTCGCCCCGTCTATCGGGCGGCTGCCTGCGAACAACGTGCCGTCGAGGTCGAAGAGCAGAGCGTCGTAGCCGTCAGCCAATCCGTCGGGGCGGGGGGCAGCGTCGTTCACGGTGTCCTCGTCGGTCGTGGCCGGCGTCTGCGGCGCGGTGTCGTGTATCTCGGTCACGGGTTCCGGCTCGGCTGCGACCACGGGGGCGGCCACGGTGTCCTCGACCGCGGTCGGCGTGGGGTCCGGTTCCGGAGCGGGCTCCGGTTCGGGGGTTGCCGCGGGTTCGGGAGTCGACTCGGGTTCGGGAGTGGGCTCCGGGGTGGGCGTGCGCGTCGGCTCGGGACTCGGCTCCGGTTCGGGCGACGCGGCGGCCTCGGCGAACTCTGCTTCCTCCTGCGCCATCTCGGCCGCGAATCGCTCGGGATCGGTGAGCTCGGTCAGTCGCAATTCGGCGTCGGTCACATCGTCGAGGTCGGCCGCGGCCGCGTTCATGAACCAGGTGATCGCGTCGTCTTCCCGTCCGGCCGCCTGCAGGGCCGTGCCGTACGCATAGAACAACCGGGCGGGGCCCGTTCCGCTCTGCCCCGGGTCGAGGCCCGCGGACTGCAGAGTCACCACGGCCTTGTCGAACTCACCGAGATCGATCCGCGCCCCGGACTCGACGATCTTCATCTCGATGGCCTCGTCGCCGGTGAGGGTGCGGCCCTCGTCGCTGCGCGCGACGTCGATGGCGCGATCCGGACGCCCCAGTCCACGTTCGCAATCGGCGATCAGGGGCAGCAGGCTGGTGCCGCCGGACATGCGTCGGGCCGCGCGGAGTTCCGACAGCGCCTCGGTCCACTCCTGGGCGTTGTAGGCGGCGATGCCCGCCGTCTCGCGGACGACGGCGATGCGGCCGGCGCGCTGACGCGCCGCTCGCGCGTGCTCGAGGGCGAGGAGCGGGTCCTCCTCGAGCAGCTGGGAGGTCATGATGAGGTGTCGCGCGACGGTGTCGGCGTTGGTGCGATCCAGCGTCAGCAGATCACGGCGGACGGCCGGGTCGAGATCCTGCGGGACGACGTTCTCGGGCAGCGGCGGCTCCGGCGGGCGGTTCGCGGATCCCCCGCGACGCTGCTCGCCACGGTCGCGGTCCCGCGGCGGGCGACCGTCACGGTCACGAGCCGGGCGTGCGTCGCGACCTGCGCGCGGATCCCGGTCGGAGCGGCCTCGTCGGTCCGACGGCGCTCCGCGGCCCTGTCCACGATCGTCGGAGCTGTGTGCACGGGAAGGTCGGTTGTCCCGATCGGTCATGGCGGTCCTCTGGTCTCGACGATCCGCAAGCCGGATCCACGCTGTGAAGTTTGTCGGCTCAGCATATCGGGGGGCCGTCCGACCGACCGAATCGTGCGCGCACAGCCGCTCCCGCCACCGCGGGGGCGTCGATCAGGCGATGCGGGCGCGGCGGATGGCCGGGGCGGTCGACTGCGGCAGCAGACGCGCGCGATCAACCGGTAGCAGCAGATCGACCTGGGCGTCCTCGGGGTACCGGTAGGGGTTGCCCAGCACGATGCCCGCGAGCTGACGGCGCAGACGCGACATCTCGGCGCGCACGGTGATCGCCTTGCCGTCGTCCCCGAACAACGCCTCGGCCATCTGCGGTGCCGTCTGCCCGGACCGATGCGTCGCCAGGAGGTAGAGGATCTCGGCGTGACGCGGCGTCGGTTCGTGGGTCCAGGCGCCGGCCCGGCCGGCGACCTGCAGCATCGGACGCAGCGGGTCCCGCAGATCGACGTCGATCTGCGTGGTACCGGCATCGCGTGGGTCGCTCGCGTCGTCGAAGACCCGGACGAGCCAGCCGCCCGGCAACGGTTCCAGATCGCAGGCTCCGAGCGCGGGCACCCACATCCGTCCCGACGCCGCGGTCTCGGGCAGCAGGACACGGGTGTGCGGAGCCAGCGAATCCACCGCGGCCACCCACCCGTGCCCGTCGACGGCCATGGCCGGTCCGGTCATCCGCGCCAACATCGGTGCCGCCACCGAGCGCAGACGGTCCAGCGTGCGGCGGTGCAGCTCTCGCAGGTGCGACTCGGCCAGCTTGGCCACCACATCGACCAGGGCGACCGTCGTCGGGTGGATGGTCGAGGCCGGGCCGCTCACGTCCACAGCGCCGATGACGTCACCGGTCCGGGGATCGTGGATGGGCGCGCCTGCGCAGGTCCACGGGTGGTGGCTGCGCGAGTAGTGCTCGGCCGAGAAGATCTGTACCGCCCGTCGCGACACCAGCGCGGTGCCGATGGCGTTCGTACCCACCGAGTTCTCCGCCCAGTCGGCGCCCTCGACGAACCCGAGGCGATCGGCCTTGCTCAACACCTGGGTCGACCCACTGCGCCACAGCACACGACCGCTGCGGTCGGCGACCACGAGGATGTTGTCACCGTCGGTGATGACCGTGTCGAGTCCACGGGCGAGGTCGTCGATGACCTCGGTCAGCCCCGATTCGTGTCGGTGCATCTCGAGATCGCCCGCTGCCACCGGCGAACCGGTGTCGGGCTGTTGATCGGGACTGATGCCGAGCGACATGAGGCGTTCCCACGATTCCCCGATGAGCGTGCGCGGCCGGGCCGGGGACTTGTCGCCCGCCATCGTCGCGTCGTAGACCGCGGTCAGGATCTCTGCGTACTTGCGCGGGTCATCGCCGGGTAGCACTGCGGGTTCGGGAGCGGCTGGCGATGTCATCGTCGGTCCAGTGTGCTCCCGGTCACACGTGGCTCGCAATCCACCGGCCGTGTCGTGGGCGATGCAACGCACTGCAACTCTTGTCCCCCGAGCGTCTCGGGGCTGTGCTGTGGGTCACAGGTCGGTTTGTGTGACCGGCCGTGTCCACGAAGGAGTGATGATGACCCAGACCATCGAACCGCAGACTGCGCAGCAGTCGGGGACGGCCGCGGTGATGGATCCGCAGGCGCGTGTCGACGCCTGGCTCGACGCATTCGAGACCGCGTTGTCCACCCGCGACATCGAGCGAGCGGCCGGCATGTTCGCCACCGACAGCTTCTGGCGCGACCTGGTGACCTTCACCTGGAACCTGACCACCGTCGAGGGCCGCGACGGGATCTCCGACATGCTGACCGAGTGCCTGATGACGACCGACCCGTCGGGCTTCCACACCACCGAGACGCCGGAGCACGCCGACGGCGTGATCTCGGCGTGGATTGCGTTCGAGACGTCGACGAGCCGCGGCAAAGGACATCTCCGCCTCCGCGTCGACCCCGACGGTGGACCGGACCTCGGATGGACGCTGCTCACCACGATGCAGGAACTGAAGGGCTTCGAGGAACGGCAGGGCCCGACTCGTGTCCAGGGTGCCGTGCACGGGTCGAACGCTGACGCACAGACGTGGGCCGAGCAACGGGCCGCCGAGGAGAAGGACCTGGGTTACTCGACGCAGCCCTACGTGTTGATCGTGGGCGGTGGACAGGGCGGGATCGTCATGGGTGCGCGCCTACGCCAACTCGGGGTCCCCGCACTGGTGGTCGACCGTGCACAGCGCCCCGGTGATCAGTGGCGCGGCCGGTACAAGTCGCTGTGTCTGCACGACCCGGTCTGGTACGACCACCTGCCCTACCTACCGTTCCCGGCGAACTGGCCCGTCTTCGCCCCCAAGGACAAGATCGCGGACTGGCTCGAGATGTACACCAAGGTGATGGAGGTGCCGTACTGGACGTCGACCACCGCGGAGTCGGCCGAATACGACGACGAGAGCGGCACCTGGACGGTGGTCGTCGACCGGGACGGCGAGAAGGTCGAGCTGCATCCGGAGCATCTGGTGATGGCAACCGGTATGTCGGGCAAGGCCAACATCCCGCAGTTCCCCGGGATGGACGAGTTCGAGGGCGAACAGCACCATTCGAGCCGGCACCCCGGACCCGACGGGTTCGTCGGGAAGAAGGTCGTCGTCGTCGGATCGAACAACTCCGCTCACGACATCTGTAAGGCGCTCTACGAGACCGGCGTCGATGTCACCATGCTGCAGAGGTCGTCGACTCACATCGTGAAGTCGGATTCGCTCTGCGAGATCGCGCTGGGCGATCTCTATTCCGAGCGTGCGGTGAACAGCGGCATGACCACGCAGAAGGCGGACCTGACGTTTGCCTCGTTGCCGTACCGGATCATGCACGAGTTCCAGATCCCCGTGTACCAACAGATCGCGGAGCAGGACAAGGATTTCTACGACCGTCTCGAGGCCGCCGGCTTCAAACACGACTTCGGAGACGACGGCTCAGGCCTGTTCATGAAGTACCTGCGCCGCGGTTCGGGCTACTACATCGATGTCGGTGCGGCCGAGCTGGTGGCCGACGGCAAGATCACATTGGTGGGCGGTCAGGTGGAGCGTCTGACGAAGAACTCCGTCGTCCTGTCCGACGGGACCGAACTGCCGGCGGATGTCGTCGTCTACGCGACCGGATACGGATCGATGAACGGATGGGTTGCGGATCTGATCGATCAGGAGACCGCCGACAAGGTCGGTAAATGTTGGGGCCTGGGTTCCGCCACGACCAAGGATCCGGGGCCCTGGGAGGGCGAGCAGCGCAACATGTGGAAGCCGACCCAACAGGATCATCTGTGGTTCCACGGTGGAAATCTCCACCAGTCGCGGCACTACTCGCTGTACCTCGCTCTGCAGATCAAGGCGCGCTACGAAGGCCTGCCGACCCCGGTCTACGGCATGCAGGAAGTGCATCACCTGAGCTGATGTCCGCCGGCTGACAGACAAAAGAAATGAGGCCCCCTGACCGAAGTCAGGGGGCCTCATTCAAGTTGTGTTCGGCGGTGTCCTACTCTCCCACACTGATTAGGGTGCAGTACCATTGGCGCTGGAG